>JANXNT010000667.1 GCA_025353985.1 Limnoglobus sp. | reverse complement strand
AGCGGAAACGGGCACCTTCATCGGTAATCTTCACATGCGATGACAAACTGAACACTTGATACCCACCTGAATCGGTAAGTATCGGCTTCGGCCAATTCATGAACTTGTGTAAACCGCCCTGATTGGCAATCAGTTCATCGCCAGGCCGTAGCGCGAGGTGATACGTGTTCCCCAACAGGATCTGCGTGCCAACGCTGGCTACCTGCTCCGGCGTCAGCCCCTTCACCGTCGCTTGCGTGCCGACCGGCATAAATATCGGAGTCTGAACGACGCCGTGCGGCGTCGTCATCAGACCCGCACGGGCAGCACCATCGACGTGCTGCAATTCGAATTGAAACGACATACGGATGCCTTCGGTAATCAGTCGCCACGGAGTTTCAGGCCGCTCTGTGTGAGCTTTTCCTTGACTTCGTTGAGCGAGGTGACACCGAAGTTCTTCGCTTCCATCAGTTCGTCGGAAGTGCGTTGGCACAACTCGCCGAGCGTCGTGATCCCGAGGCGATTCATGCACTTGCGAGCGCGAACCGACAGGTTCAGATCGCTAACCGGCTTGCCGAGCATCGCCTGTTCTTCGGGCGAAAGATTCGACTGGTGGCGATTCTGTTTGAACTCGTACTGCTGGCCCTGCTCGAGCGATTGCCCGATGCGAAGCCCCTTTTGCGTCATGATGATTTTGATCTCATCGAGCGACGTTTCGCCGAAGTTCTTGCTGGCAAGCAGTTGCGGTTCGTGAACCCGGGTCAAGTCGCCGAGCGTTCGCAGATTCATGCGTTTGAGGCAGTTTCGGCTGCGTACGGAAAGCTCGAAATCGCTGATCGGGATTTCCATGACCTGACGGTACGCGATGCTGACTTTCTCATCGTCGGGGCTGTAAAACTGCGACAGCGACGCTTCGGCGTCCTTGTGGAAAAGCCGAGCGCGTTCGTCGAACGGATCGGCTTTCGTGAGCCGCTTGTAGCAATCGGTGGCTTTGTCGTACTGGTTGTGGTCTTCGTAAAGCACGCCGAGGTTGTAGAGCGTGCCCTTCGCAACTGGCGGGTACTTCAGGCACTTTTCGTAGTACCCGATCGCTTCGTCGTCGTTGCCGGCGAGGTCGTTCAGGAACCCGAGGCGGAACAGCGAGCCGGTGTGCGACGGGTCGAGTTCGACAGATCGCTCGAAGCTCTTGGTGGCGCGAATCACATCGCCTTCGGCTTCGCCGACGCCACCCTCTTGGAAGTGGAATTCCGAGTTGTGCGCGGCCATGTCCTTGACCTTCGCCAAGATCGCCTTCGCTTCGGCGATGTGGCCCTGGTGCCGCAAGATCCCCGCACGTTGCAGTTGCACTTGTTGAGCCGCGTAGCCGGATTTCTCCGATTTCTCGAACGCCTTCAGCGCCTCATCGTATTCCTGACGCGCCGCGTGGGCACGACCGAGGAAGAACGACGCGAGCGGGCCTTCGGATTGTTTCAGATGATCGACGGCGGCGTTCATGTGGCCGAGGTAAAAATGCACGACGCCGAGCTTGAGGTGCAGCTTTTTTTGTTGTGGACCGGCCGAAGCCGCGAGTCGTTTTTGCAGTACGTCGTTAATGTCGCGCAGGCTGCGGATCTGGGCGGGGCCTTGGGCGAGTCCTTCGCGGAGCTTCGAGACCATGCTCCCTTCGAATTCTTCCCGTTCCACGAGCAGCGCGCGTAAATCGATTAGCGTTTCCGTCACAAATCTCTCCCGAACCTGCCGAGTCTTGCCGTGCGTCGGCAGAGCGCACGAGAGACAGCAGTACAACGTGTTTGCCGAATCGAATGCTATAGGGAAAGTGATGCCAATCTGGCAAGTGCGAAGCCTGAGTGCAAGAAGTCGGATACGCCGGGTTTCGCGAAATTGTGATCACGGTTGCAGTGCGAGAACGGGCGGCGGAACTTGCAGGATTTGCGTGGAATGCCAGCCGGTTTCGCTGTTCCCGAATAACTCGGACACCGCGAGGTTCGGCACGCGGCCGAGTTCTTCCCAACGCTTTGGGCCGAAGTCATTCAGCAAGCATAACAGCAAGATTTTGCACACGATGCCGTGCGCGATGATAACGATGCGCTCGCCGACGTGTGCGGCCATCGTGTCGTTCCAGGCGGTGATTAGGCGTTCGCGTAAATCGTCGAACGACTCGGCATCGGGCGTCGTGTAGGCGGTGTTCCCCGACGACCATTCGCGAACGGTGATCGCCCAGAAACCATCGGTCGTGGAAAACGGCTGCCCGGACATATCGCCGATCCGGCGTTCGTGAAATCGCGATTCGATGAGGTGCGGCAGGCCGGTTTCTCGTGCGATCGACGCGGCGGTACGGCGGGCGCGAAGCATGTTCGACGAAATCAAGCGTGTCGGCTGCAACGTCTGAAACCACTCGGCGGCGGCCACGGCCTGTCGTTCGCCGAGTTCGCTGAGGCCGATATCGGACTCTGCACCATGGAACACCGTTGGAGTCGTCGTCTCCGCGTGGCGTGCCAACCAGACCCGTGTTTCGCGAATCATTCATCACCTCGTTGCGTTACATGGGAATGCCGACTTCGCCCGTTTGCAGATACGACCGCGTCCCGCACATCGGGCACTCCACAATCGATGGCGAAATCAAGGACTCCACCCGTTCGGATCGTGGCTCGATTTCGGTCGCCTCGGCAGCGGGCATCAGGCGTTCCGCTCGGAAGCGAAGCCATTGTTGCAGTTGTTGCAAAAGCTTCGTCGGCAGCTTGCGGTTCAGGCCGATCGTGTGCGTTCCGTACACGAGAACGTGCGTGCCGTTCCGCGTCGTTTCGCATCGAACTTCGGCATCGGGGTCGGCCACGGTGCGGTCCGCAATGGTGACGCCACGACGACCAACCAACACCGGACCGATGTCGTTTTCGTAGACTTCTTCGAGTTCGACCACGAGCAGCGTATCCGGGTACGCCACCAGCGTTCGCCCGCTTTTCGACGGGAAGCGTTTCGCGTGTTCGAACACCGATTGCGCGTTGCCGATCTTTTCCCACGGCCGCGCGTTTCGTAATTTCCACACTTCGCCGAGCAGCAGGAACCACTCTTGCGTGCCGGCCAGCAACCGCGAAAACTGCGGGCAGAACGGGCCGAGTGCGACGAGGTCGTGCGCCGTCAGCCGCGATTCGAACGCGACGTTTGCGAGCAAGATTCTCAATCGTGCCGTTTCGCGGTCGGACAATCCCTCGGAGTTCAGCAGTGTTTCGGCAGCGGCTTCGGCGAACACTAGCGAACTTTCGCCACGGCAAAACGGCGCGAATAACTCGGACATCAGCGTGCCCCAGTCGGTGCCGAACGAGGCGGTATCGCTCGCTTGTAGCACGCGCACTGCGGCGAACAACTGCGTCTGTGCATTCCCTTTCTGCGACAGCACCGCCGAATGTTGGGCTAAATCGCGAACGAGCGTGGATCGTTCGAGTGGCGTGCCCGCGTTCAAACTCGTGCGGCACAACCGCGTGAGAAATCGAATCGCCGTCGGCATTCGCCCCACTGTGCCCGCGACTTCCCTCCACGCGGCATCGATGGCACGCACGTTCCGCCGACCCGTTGCCCGGCGAATGTAGCGGGCCGTGGCATACGCGATCGTCACCATCGATGCGGCGAGGAAGGCCGTCAGCAATGGCTTGATCGTCGACTTCGGCAACGCGAGGGTGGTGATCATGCCGACGACCGCGATTCCGGTAGCGATCTTCACGCCGAGTTCGCGAGGTCCGAGGCGACCGCCGGGGTCCGAAACCGTCTCCGGTTCCAGTCCTGGCCGTTCGATTCGCACTGTCGTGCCCCTTGAAGCTGCGATGAAAAAGCCGTCGCCCGTAACGCGACCATCGGCCAGCACGAGCGGTTGCGGTAACGGTTGAACCGGATTGCGGATCATCGCGAAACAGGTCGGGCAGATTCCCGATTGCGATTCGGCCGCCTTTCGGCAGACCGGCTCGATCTCCTCCGCCGTCGCCCCGATGCGCGTCAACAACGCCTGGTGAACCTGCGCGGGTTCGACATTTTCGTAGGTTTGCTTCGTCAGAAAATAAATTTGATCTAGCTCGTTCGTATCGCGCGAAGTGGCATAGCTTTGCACCGCTTTCTCGATGGCGGGTGCCGGTTCAGCTGCACGACCGTTAGCGAATAACAGCCGGTGTTTCGCCCACAGGTGCCATATTAGCGCAGGGCGGGTAAACCGTCCACTACACTTCGGGCAGCGTAGTTTCGTCGTCGCTTCAGTCTGTGCCACGATTGCATCGAGCGACGTGCAGACATCGACCCGCGATTGCAAATGCGTGAGGCGTTCCAAGGTGCGAATGCGACCGAGACCGGCCGTGAACGAGCGAACGATCGGGCCGACCGATTCCAACTTGTCCGGCAGCGACGCGATTAATTTTGCGGTGGCGGCCATGCGATGCCCGAGCACGACGGCGCGGTCGGATAGCAACGGGGCCGTGAGGAGGATCAAACCGTTCGGTATCGGCAGTGGCATCCGCGCGACGAATTCGACCGCGATGCGTTTCCCGTTCGGGTGTGACCGAATACGATTGAATAATTGCAAGACTTCGCGGCGTTTCGAGTAAGCCGTCGCTACCACCGCGATACGTCGGCTCCGCTCGGCACGGTTGCTTAACGACATCAGCCGCCGGACGATTTCGTCCAGCACCGCAGCAGATTCGTTCGAACTGAATTCGATACCGGCCATGCGTGTCGTGTCCCGTCGAGACGCGATTCAAATTTCGTGCGAACGCTTCCAAGAAAGAGTAGTGTATGGTTACGCGAATTCGATCCGTAGCCCTCTGAGTCACAAACCATGAACGCATTTTCCGTCCGCATATTGGCACTCGTGGCCCTGCTCGCCGTCGTCGGCGCATCATCGGCCCAAGACGACGAAGACAAGAAAGCCGCCAGCGAACAGAAGAAACTCGCAATCGGCTTTCTGAAGAAAGCGGCAATCGACAAGATCGCCACCGCAGAGACCGAGAACATTCAGTTGTTCACGACGTACCCCGAAGCGAAAGCGAAAACGCTCGCCGAATCGGCACAGAAAGTCGCGATGTTCGCACGCAAGACGTTGAAATTTGAAGACGCCACGAAACTCTGGAAGGGCAAGCTCACGGTTTACGTGTTCTCGGACCCGCGAACGCTCGTCGCGTTCTACCGTGCGGTCGAACAGAAGAAACTCGAACGCGATTCGTGGTTCGCCGTGAACGCCCGCAACGACCCGACGTACGCGATGATCGGCATCGATCGCGGCGAAAAAGCGACCGACACGGAAATTTCCAACGACGTTTCGACGATCGTGGCCGCAACCGTGTTGAATAAGAAAGCCGGCACCGGGCCGACGACGGGCACTTTACCCGACTGGCTGCAAATCGGCTTCGGGCGAGCGATGGTGTTACGCGGCGACTCGAAAATCACCGCCGTCAGTGCCTACAAAGCGAAAGTGAAAACGCTGGTCAGCGGCTCGAAAACGAAGCCATCTGCTGTGCGAGCGAACGAACTTTGGGAAGGCGAGAAGTCCAAGGATTACGATCTCGTCGCCGCGAGTTTCGTCGAGTACCTCGTCTACGGCCCCGAATCGGAGAAGTTCGCGTCGATCCTCAGCAACTTCAAGCCGACCGCCACCGGCGCGCAACCGACCTTCGCAGCCATTCTGACCGAACTCGAATGGAAGCCCGAAAGCCTTGACTCTGGCTGGAAAAAATGGGTGACAACGGGAAAGTGATGACGGCCACCGCGTAAGCGTGCCGTGGTCTTTCCAACGCTGCACGCTGCTCGCTGCTCGCTGGGTTGCCAATCACTCACCCCTTAAAATACCATGCGGGCGTGACGAGCCAGTCCAGTGTGCCGGTGCCTTTTGCGATCTCGTTTTTGCACTCGATGCAGGCGACGGCGGCTTTGTCGAAGTCGATGCTGCCGGTCTCGCTGCCCATCAACCACGTGGCGTAATCGGCGATGTCCGGCATGTGGCCGACCAAAATTGTTTCGCCACCGCCGTATTCAAATACGAGTTTCGATAGCTTTTTGGGTCGCATTTCGCCTGCGGATAGCCGCTCCGTTACGACGTATTCTTTGCCAGGCGTCAGCAGTTGCGCGATCGGTTCGGCGGTTTCCAACGCGCGGATGAGCGGGCTGGTCAACACCACCGATGGCCGAATTCCCCGGCTTTCCAAGGCTTTCGCCAGTGTCGTAGCTTGCAACTTGCCGAGATCGGTCAGCGGGCGGTGAAAATCGGATGCGATCCCATCCAGGGGTAACGGCACCGCTTCCGCATGTCGAACGAGTAATAGTTTCATCGCATCGCCCTTCAAGGTTTCCTCACATTTATCACCCTTCCGCGAAGGGTAGCGAAGTCCTACACTAACCAATGAAATGCCTATTGGCCAGCAGCGGCTACGGTGGACCGTGGCCGATTTACCTTTGCGGATGTGCTGTTCATCATGAAGCGGAATGATATTCGAAACGTCGCCGTCATCGCCCACGTCGACCACGGCAAAACGACACTCGTAGACCAGATGCTCCGACAGTCCGGGCAGTTCCGGTCCGAGGAACTCGACAAGCT
>JANXNT010001384.1 GCA_025353985.1 Limnoglobus sp. | reverse complement strand
CGCTATCTCGTCGGCAAAGTTCCGCACATGGCGTACAAGGCCACGGTAATTAAGCTCGGCAAGAACGGCGAAGCGGGCGTCGCGTTCGACCGCAACACCATGCGTATGGTAGCGGGTTGGACGGGTGGCTTCGTGAACATCAGCGACCGCCGCTTCGGGCTGATGAACACGCCAACGCCGAAGGGCGAGATGGTTTTCTCGCTACCGCCGGGTCCGGGATGGGCGAACGCGGAGGGCAAATGGGATGCGGGCGTTCCACGTTACACCGCACCGCTGCCGAAGGAGTGGGCGAAGTTTAAGGGGCATTATTTACACGATGATCGCGTCGTGCTGAAGTACGAGGTGCAAGGCGTCGAGGTGTTGGACAGCGTGGAGTTGAATAAGCGTGCCGAGCCGTCGATAACCCGAAGCACGCGAATTCCCCCGAATCCACTGAAACTCGAAGTTCGACTGGAAGCCAATCGGTCGTTGTCGATTTCGGCGAGCATAAACCGCTCGGAAGGAGCGTTCTCGTACCCAGACAACCGCGTTGGCGATGTTGCAAACTTCGACATCCTCACCAAACCCGGTGGCCTGCGTTGGGGGAAGCCGCTCGTCACGAAACTCGTGCGAGGCTCCGCGGATGGTCCGTTCGCCATCGACACGCTGACGATCCCGCACGACAACCCGCACAAGGCGCTGTTCTTCTGCACGGCGGTCGATTTCCTGCCCGATGGCCGTATCGCGATGTCCACCGCCCACGGCGATGTGTGGCTCGTTCGCGTCGATGAAGCGAAGGACGAATGCCATTGGCAGCGGTTCGCCACGGGGTTGTACCAGCCGCTTGGTTTGAAGGTAATCGATGACAAAATTCACGTGCTCGAACGCGGGCAACTCACGCGGTTGCACGATACCAACAACGATGGCGAAGCGGACTTTTACGAATGCGTGAACAACGACTGGCATTGCTCCGGTGGCGAACACTCTTACGACACGAGCCTCGAAACCGATCCGCAAGGGAACTTCTATTTCCACAAGACTGGC
>JANXNT010000629.1 GCA_025353985.1 Limnoglobus sp. | reverse complement strand
CCAGTGGATGTCTTGCAGGCAGCCTTCGCGGTCCGAGGGTGGCGTGAGGTCGAATAACGCACGGAAACGGGCATTCCACGCCTCCGGCAGATCGGCAACGGGCAGGTTCCCGGCGAGCATTTCGCACTCCAATTCGAACCGCAGCGCGATGTGCAAATTGTAAGTCGCTTCGTCGGCTTCCACGCGAATGAACGATGGCCGCACGTCGTTGATCGCGAAGTGGAACGCCTCCGCAGTCACGTCCGCCATGCTCGGGAACGTCTGTTTCAACCTCGGGAAAAAGTGCGACCAAAACGGTTGCCCACGCCCGACCTGGTTCTCCCAAAGCCGCGATTGCGATTCGTGAATACCGAGCGAACAGTACGCGCCGGCGGGTGTACCGAACTGCGTGGCGGGCAGGTTTTGTTCGTATAGCCCGTGCCCCGCTTCGTGCAAAACGCCGAAGAATGCCTCGTTGAAGAATCGCGGATTATATCGTGTGGTAATGCGGCAATCGCCGGGGCCGAAGCCGGAGCAGAACGGGTGCGTGGTCTGATCCAGACGACCGGCGGCGAAGTCGAAACCGATCGCGCAGGCGGCACTTTCGGCGAAGATCCGCTGACGGTCGATCGGGAAATCGCGTTCGAGAATCGTGCGATCCGGTCGCTTGCCAGACGAGGCAATTCCACGCAACAACGGCACCAGTTCGCGGGACAAATCGGCGAATAGCACTTTCAAATCCGCAGATCGCGCACCCGGTTCGTACTCGTCGAGCAAGGCATCGTACGGGTGGTCGGCGTACCCGACGGCCTGGGCTTCTTCGCGCTTCAGTGTGAGGATTTGCTCGAGCCACGGGCGGAACAGCGCGAACTCATTTTTGGCCCGCGCTTCGGTCCAGACTTCCTGCGCCTGCGTCGTAATTCGCGCGAGTTCCTCGATCAGCCGGGCGGGGATTTTCGTTGCGCGATCGTAACCGCGACGCAGTTCCCGCACGTTTGCCGCTTCGAGCGAATCGGGCAATGTCGTCACTTCCGCCAGCCGTTCGCCGATCCGTGGGTCAGTCGATTTCTGGTGCGCCATCGTCGCGAGAATCGCCATCTGGTCACCGCGAAAACTCGCACCGCCACGCGGCATGTACGTCTGCTGATCCCACTGAAGCACCGCCGCGCACGAGTTCAGTAACGCGACATCCTTGGAGCGCAGCATCAAGTCCGCGTAAGCATCGTTGTTCATCGGGAGTCCGGTATCAGTTTAAAGCCCACGGACGGTTGTCCGTGGGCTTTAACGAGTATATGTCTAACCGCCGGAACTCGGCGGTGGGCAGGTCTTTCAGTTCGTTTTCGGTTGCTCGAAGCCGACGGTTTGGATCGGGTTCGGCTTGGCGGGCGCGTCGAATGCGGCGAGCCATTCGACGGCGGGCGCGAAGTTCGGGTCGGCTTTTGCGGCGAGTTGCAGTTGCTGACGGGCCGCGTCGGGCTTCTCCGAATCGGCGAGCAGTTTCGCCATCGTGAAGCGGGCTTCGGCTTCGGGCATCACGCTCAACATGGTATCGAAGCCGCCTTCGAAGTTCCCAGATTGCGCGAGGCAGACACCAAGCGTTCGCTTGTATCGGCGGTTTTCCGGGTCGCCAGCGATCGCGTGCTGACAGGCGGCGGTTGCGCCGGTCCAGTCTTCGAATCGTGCCAGTGCCAAGGCAAATTCGTACGCGGCCTTGTGGTCTTGCGGGTAGTTTTGCATCAGTTCTCGGTAACTGCTGACGGCACGTTCGCGATCCCCAATCCGCGTGTAAAGTCGTCCCAAACCGCGCATGGCCTGGGCATTCTTGGGGTCGACTTTCAGTGCGGCTTGGTACTTTTGGCGCGCTTCGTCGAGGATGCGGTCGCGGTCAGACGTAGACGTTTCTTCGCCGACGAACGCACTATCGACGGCCCCATCGGCGAGTTCGGATGCGATATGCGCGAGCGATTCGGGCTTCAGCGGGGTTTTGCGGGCCGCATTGACGATGGCCCCATCGAGTGGCTTTTGTTGAGATGGGCCAGGCGGTTTCGGCTGGAACATCCGCGAGAAGGTCGAACCGCCAGCCGGTGCGGCGACGGGCGCAGCGGGCAATCCGCTCGTTTGGTTCACAGCCGAGCTTCGACAACCCACCGTGGCCGCCAAAAGTCCCGCAACAATCCACAGGTTACGACGACGGCCATGCATGGCGCTACCCTTTCGGTTCGATCTTCCGGCCGTGCGTAAAACGCACGTTCTAACGCTTGTATCGGCAGTTGGGTTGCGCCGCTTCCACTAAATCGCACCGGATATGCCGATTTTGCAGATTGCAGTCGATGGCCGAATGTCGCTGGCAGATCGTGCAACCAGGGCCACAGATCCTCGTCCCGGAGGGATTTCGTAGGGCACCCGCCAAGTGACACGAAGTTGGGCTTGACGGGTTTTCTGGGGCATCTCGGTTCGGGTTCACCAGTTTTGGCCAAGGTACAGGTGCGTCATTTAGATATGTAAATTCTTGCCATCGAAACCTTTGTGGGTCGTGGTTTTCGGGCCTGTAAGGTCCGTTCCTAAAGCCCAGGTCGGAGTGAGCGCAGCGAGCGCAGGCCTGGGTAGATTCCGAAAATAGCCCCCGTCCTGTAGGGACGGTTCAGGCTGGATCACTCTGACCTGGGCTTTAGGAACCGGCCCTTCAGGCCGGAAAACCGGACCTCTTCGAAACGGAGAGGGTAACAGAAATCGGATGGTAATTATCGCAGAAATACCACAGAGAGGCCAACTTCGCATCACCTGGGGGTGCCTTACATGAGAATGGCGCAACTTCAAAAGCGACAAGACCGGGGTAAGCTACAAAAAACACCGGATATGCCGATTTTGTAGACGACGCCCAATTCCACACTTGCCTCGCGATGCGTTTCTGTCATAATCGGGCGACACGCTCCCCACCCAACGAGATTGCGATGTCACACGTTCGACGCCTCTTTGCTGCGGCCCTTACGGTTACGATGTTCGGTGCGGCGCAGGCGGCCGACTGGTCGCGGTTTCGCGGCCCCAACGGCGATGGCACTTCGAGCGAAACGATCCCGTTGAAGTGGTCGAAGACCGAAAACGTCGCGTGGGTGAAGCCGATACCCGGTAAGGGCAACTCGTCGCCGATTATCGTGAAGGGGCACTTGTTCGTGCAATCGGCATCGGCGGATGGCTCCAAG
>JANXNT010000625.1 GCA_025353985.1 Limnoglobus sp. | reverse complement strand
GCGATGATGACGATGCATAAAATCGACATCGCCGCTATCGAAGCCGCACGCCGCGGGTGAGCCGTTCGGCGGCAGAAAGTGACCGATGGAATCGCTCCCGCACCCGACTTTCGACCGGCGGATGAACCACGCGTTTGCCGTGGGCTGTGCGGTGTTCGCGGTGTCCTTCGGAATGCTGTTCTGCCTCGGCAACGAGGAACGGGCGGGGTGGGCGGAAGTGGCCTCCTCTCTGACTTGCATCGCGAGCCTCCCGGTCATGTTCGCGTTCATGCGCGACCGCGCTAGCTGTCCGCGGTGCGGCTCGCCGCTAACCCGGCCCGACTTAGCTCCGGCTTTCGTGTGCCAGCCGTGCGGGGTGGAGTGGACGTCGCAATGGCAGTGCGGGGGGTAAATTCGGTTGACTTCGTTCGTGCGAGCGGATAAACCAACATAAGTCATTTAGGATGCTTTTGTGGTCATCGGGTAAAGTCGGAACTATCAGTCGGGCAAGTTAGAATCCGTTCTGCGTGCTAACTGGTTCAGCGGCACGTAGCACTTTCAACCGGCAGCGCGTCAGCCGTACAAGACGCACACTCATGGGTGTCCGGGTCGAGGTCCGTGACGGCGAATCCGTCGAGCAGGCAATCAATCGGTTCAAAGAGTTGCTCTGGCGGCATGGCCCGCCTGGTGCAGGCCGGAAGCGCCCCAAGTGGCATAAGCGGCCGCTCGATCATTATCTCAAGCCAAGTGAGTTGGCGCGTCGTGACGATCTCAAGGATGCCTTCGTAACGTATTCGGGAGAGTGTGCCCGACGTCGTCTGGTTTGCGAGATTCGCCTTCGTACAAAGCGTCGCAAAGAACGATTCGGAAACGCTCCGGTGATATGCAAGTATCCCGTACCCAATCCGCTGCCATGGTGGGCATCAACAAGGCCGTCGAATTGGCGACCGGTATCAAGATCACCGTCCGCAGACTGCGCCGGGTCGAGGGAGTTTGTCAGGTCGCCGACCGCCACTACGCTTTCACACTCATCCCGTGGATGCCCGCCGTGACGGGTGGCGGTATGGTGGCGGATTTGCTCGATTCCTTCTTCCTTTCGTACAACGCGGGCCGGATTCGCGAAGGCTGCCAATTGTTCGCGCAGCGGATGCTCGCCGACAACGCCACGGTTGGCCTTGCGCTCAGTGGCGGACTACTGCAAAGCGAGCAGAGTAGGGGAGAATTGAGATTTCAATCTTGGGAGCATCGTTGATGGTGATTTTCGACCCCGATGAGATACTGGCCACTCTCGATGCGTGTTGCGATTCATATACGTTTCCGATGCTCGACAACGGTTACGTCTACCTCGCGGCAACCCGGTTGTCGCTGTATCGCTCCGAAACCGATTGGGCGATGGTGATCGAAGTGTTCGGTTTTTCGCCACGAGCGGGACAACCGGATACGCATATACAGACGTTTGCAAGCCAGATTCAAAGACTCGAGCCGATCGAGCGAAATCGGGACAAAAAGCCACATAACGATTCGCACTTCATCTACCCAATTTCGGAGGGCGAATGGCAGGACGAAGAGCAGGTTACACTCGACGCGAAAAGTATCGAACTGCGCGAGCAAACCGTCCCGTTGCCAGAACTCAATTTGTATGAAACTTCCTATATCGAATTGGAGGAAGCACCCCGCATCCAGACGTTTGAGTTGTGCCGCTGTCTCGCCGAAACATATCGCGAGCAGCTACTTGCGACCGCCGAGGAACGTCGTATCCATATTTTGCCGGACATGACGCAAATTCTACAACTCGAAGAATGGCATCACCCCAACGTCGTCTACGAAGAGGATCGACCGAGCGGATCGGAGACATTCCAGCAACTCGCCTACGTCCTCGCGACCGGAGATACGGCGGCCTATTCCGCAGCAACACCACCCAACACACATTGGCTAAACTGGCCCGAAGGCGGCACGCTGTGAGTTGAACTGATATTGCCACCGCGACATCGACGTTTCGCCTCGCCGTGGTGGCTCTGCGCCAATCCGGCCATCCCGCTGCGCAAGCAAGGGAAACCCGCAAGAAACTTCACGCAGTATTTCGACATTGGAAATCCCTTGCTTGCGCTGCGGGCTGGCACGAATGGCTTCGCGAAGTGTAACGGAGCCAGCTTCGAAATCTGAAAAAAATTCTGTCTCCCACACGATTTCTGGGAGTCAATAAGTTTGTGTTGAAATGACGTAAGTCGACTTTTGCACACTGTCACGTACGTACCCAAAAGTGTCTCAAAATGACATAGAAGTGCGCGCAAATGACATAGAAAAGGCGCGCACGGTCGATTTTAGGTCGCATAGTGACCCAAAAAAGGCGCGCCTTGCGGCGAGTGCCTATCGAAGGTCTGTCGCTGTAACCCACGACAGGAAAACAGGATAACGCAAAAACCCCTCGTACCG
The DNA here is from genome assembly GCA_025353985.1 of Limnoglobus sp. GTDB lineage: Bacteria > Planctomycetota > Planctomycetia > Gemmatales > Gemmataceae > Limnoglobus. The sequence continues at coordinate 511 of JANXNT010000625.1, read as the reverse complement.
ATCAGCGATTTGCGATCAAAAAAGTGGCTTATTGAGACGAAAAAATGCCAAAAACACGGTTTTGAAACTTTTGGAATTCGGACTTACGTCGATTCAGAGAGCGAGTTTTGCGCGAATCGTGACAGTGCGACATCACGCCGCCGGTTCGACGCTTTCGGATGGCGGGTCGAGCGGCTCGACTCGCTCGATCTCTTCGATCTTTTTGTGGAGCGTGTTGCGGTTGATACCGAGGCGATCCGCGGCCGTGATTTTCACGCCGCCGCACATTCGCATCACTTGCGAAATCAATTCGCGTTCCACCCCGCCCACGAGGAAGTCGTAGAGTTTTGTGCCTTGCGGCAAAGGCGATTGCACACCGGCCCGCACGACGGCACGAATGAGGCTCGGGACATCGGTACCGCCTGCGGTGCCTTTCGCGGAACGCAGGATGACGCGCGGCCGATCCAGTCGCAGGTGCTCTGCCGACAAGTGGCCGTTGTCCGAAAGCACGATCAGCCGCTCGATCGTGTTC
>JANXNT010001376.1 GCA_025353985.1 Limnoglobus sp. | reverse complement strand
GATCATCGCGTTGATCTACAATGCGGCGGCGGGCATCGCGGGCGGTTTCGAGATGGAAATCGAAGAGGATTAGGTGTTCGCGACGTAGCAAGACTCGGATCGGCTCGCGGCTCTCCCCGCGAGCCGATTTTCTTTTGGCACTTCGACGAAACTTCTCGCCGCACGCTGTGTTACATATTCATCAACCGACCGCGCACCCCAACACACGGGGATTTCTCATGAATCTTCGACGATTCTTAGGCCTGTGTACGCTGGCAGCACTCGTGTTCACCGTGGCGGTGGGCGAGAGCATTTCGGCGGACGCCCCGACGAAAAAGGAAATCAAGCAGGCGCAGAAAAAAGCAACCGAACTGAAAAAGGCGGCGGAAGCGAAGAAAGCTGCCGAAGATGCGGCGAAAGTCGCGGCCAAGCCCAAACCGGCGACACCTGCGGGCAACCCGGCGTTCTCGAAAGTCGCACCGCCCGAACCGGCCACGCCATTGAAGCCCGCGTTGATCGGTACCGCAAACGACACGACCGCCGTTGCACGGTATATCGATGCTCAAATCCTCAAGAAGCAGATCGAAGAAAAGGTCAAAGCCGCCCCGCTGGCCACCGACGCGGAGTTCCTTCGCCGTGCCTATCTCGACATCACTGGTGTGATTCCGACTGCCGATCAAGCCAAGGCGTTCCTCGCTTCCACCGAAACGACGAAGCGAGCGAAATTAATCGATGATCTGCTCGCCAACCCGAACTATGGCCGCCATCAAGCCGACATTTGGATGAACTTGCTCATTCAAAAGTCTTCGGACAATCGCCGCGTCGACTTCTCGTCGATGCGACCGTGGCTGGCCGGCGAATTCAACGCCAACCGCCCTTGGAACGAACTCGTTACCGAGATCGTCACTGCAAGCGGCGAACAGGAGAAGAACCCTGCCGTCGGGTTCTACCTCTCGAACACGACCGTCGACAAGATGAACGACGACGTTTGCAAATTGTTCCTCGGGCTGCAACTCCAGTGTGCGCAGTGCCACAACCACCCATTCACTGGCTGGCGACAGACGGAATACTGGGCGATGGCGCAGTTCTTCATGAAAGTCGAAGTCGATGGCCTCGGCAAAGATGGCAAGCCGGGCATTAGCGAGTCGAACAGCGTCAAACGCAAGAAGATCCCGCTGCCCGAATCCGCACAGACCGTTTCCGCGAAGTTCCTTCAAGCCGAGGAGCCGAAGCTCGACAAAACCAGTCCGTACCGGCCATCGCTCGCGAAATGGATGACGAGCCAGACGAACCCGTTCTTCGCCAAGGCGATGGTCAACCGCATGTGGGCCGAACTCTTCGGCTATGGCATCGTTAACCCCGTCGATGATATGGTCGGCCAAAACCTGCCTTCGCACCCCGACATGCTGAACGCACTTGCCGCCGACTTTGCCGCGAACAAATATGACCTAAAGCAGCTGATTCGTGCGATTTGCAGCAGCGATGCCTACCAGCGTTCGAGCAAACCGAGTGCGGGCAACGAGAAAGCGGCAGAGTGGACCTTCGCTCGCATGGCGATGAAAGTGCTTTCGCCAGAACAGATTTACGACAGCATCAGCAGTGTAACGGGCGGCGAGAAAGCCGAAGGCAAGCAGCCGATGAAAAACATGAACAACAAAGGCCAGCCCGTTGGCCCCCGCGAACGGTTCGTGTTCTTTTTCTTGTCCGGTGCGGAACAACTCAGCACGGTCGAATACGAAGCGGGGATTCCACAAGCCCTGAAACTGATGAACTCGCGGATTGTCGGTAACCCGAACATCGCCAAGACTTACGCCAAGCCCGGTACGAAACCCGCCGACGCGATCCAGCAAATGTACCTTGCCACGTTATCGCGAATGCCAACCGAAGCCGAAATTAAACGACTGACCGAATATCTCGGCAAGAGCAGCACGACTACCGACGGCTACGGCGACATCCTCTGGGCACTGCTTAATAGCAGCGAATTCGCCCTCGCCCGTTAAAAAATACCCTCGGTATCACTCAACTACGATCGGAGTTCCTCGTTATGTTTTCCTCAGTATTACAAGAGCGGACGCGCCGCGAAGTCATGAAGCTCTCGGCAGCAGGCGTCTTCGGAGCGTCGCTATCCGGGTGGATGAAAGTCCTCGCGAATGCCGCTGAAACACCCGCCGCGAAGCCGAAGCACAAGAGTTGCATCTTGCTGTGGATGGAAGGCGGTGCGTCGCACAAGGACACCTTCGATCTGAAGCCCGACAGCAAAGGCGCGGGCGACTTCAAGCCGATTGCGACGTCTGCCCCTGGCGTGCAGATCAGCGAGCACCTGCCGAAGCTGGCGAAGCTAATGCATACCGGCGTGATCGTACGCGGGATGAGCACGCCGGAAGGCGCACATGGCCGCGCCAGATACTATGGCCACACCGGGTACCGCGAAGGCCAGGGTGGCATCACCTACCCGAGTCTCGGCGCGATTGCATCGCAAGAACTCGGCAGCACCTCGGCTTCGGTACCGAACTTCGTCGCCATCGGCGGACGCAGTTTCGGCTCGGGTTTCCTCGGGCCGAAGCACCAGCCACTGCAAGTCCAAAGCGCCGATAAAGGCGTCGAGGATCTCAAAGCGGTCATCTCCGAAGGCCAGTTCAACAAGCGGGTGGGGCTGCTGCAAGAGATGGAATCAGCGTTCTTCAAAGACTACAAAGCCGACGCGATTACCGACCACAAGACGGCCTACGAACGCGCCGTCAAACTGATGCAATCGAAAGAGGCGAAGTCGTTCGATCTCGCGCTGGAACCGGCGGCATCGCGTGCGAAGTACGGTAGCGGCCGCTTTGCCGATGGCGTGCTCATGGCACGGCGACTCGTCGAGATCGGCGTGCCGTTCATCGAAGTCAGCCTCGGCGGTTGGGATACGCACGTCGATAACTTCGGGAAAGTGAAAACGCTCTCCGGGGAGATCGATTCGCCAATGTCGGCACTGATTACCGACTTGCAGGAACGCGGTTTGCTCGACTCAACGCTGATCGTCTGGATGGGCGATTTCGGGCGAACGCCGAACATCAACACGAAAGGTCCAAAACCGGGCCGCGACCACTTCCCGAAGGCGTGGAGCTTGGCGATGTTCGGTGGCGGCATCAAGGGCG
>JANXNT010000504.1 GCA_025353985.1 Limnoglobus sp. | reverse complement strand
GGCCCGCGTTGATTTCGTACGGCCCGAAGCCGTGGTGCGAGGTGCCTCCCTTTACGTTCCCTGTAGCGTTCACGTTCACGCGGCCATCGAGGGGCAGCACCGTTGCGGCGACGAGCGGGATGATGTTCTTGCCACGCCAGTTGATCACGGGCAAGTTCGGGTTCAGCCAGACGGCATCGTTTCGCTGCACGCCATCGGTGCCGATGATATTCTGCACGTCGCCGGTGTACGTGCCATCGGGGTTCATCGGCGGGTAGGGGAACTGCGATTGTGCTACGGCTTCACCGGACAAACGGTGATCGGCGGGCCGTGGGCGCAAGATCATGTAACGGCCGATGTCGTTCGTCCAGTTCGGGTTCGCGGGGTCGAGGTCCGATTGACCGACCGGTTGCGTGGTGCTCCGGAACAGCGTTGGTCGATGGTACGACAACAATACGATGCGGCCCGTGGCAGGGTCTTGCACCGCGACACACATGTTGTTGCGGTCAGGGTACGTGTACGGCGCGTTCTTACCGACGTAGGTCGATGTGGCAGGAATCGGTGCGTTGAACTGCGTGCTGTTACGAAAACCCGTGTGTTCGGGATCGACGGTGTGTTGCGAAGCGGCCACGAGGTTGCCGCTCGCATCGCGAACGAACTGGTTCATGTAGTTGACAACTTGCTGACGATTGACCACGACCGATGCCGTTGCGGTCGGCAGCGTCAGCGCTTCCGAGAATGTCCCGATGCCGTTGTACGGCACTTGCGCGTTTGGCAGGCCGCCGTAGATGAGGCGGGCCATTTCGTGGCCGCGTAGTGCGGAGAGCGTGTCGTTGCCCACATCGGTTGCGGGCGTGAACAGCATCTGTTGGAGGAAGCCGTTGGCGGCGGGTAGCGGGTCGGGGTTTGCGGCGACCGACATCGCTTCGCGGCGGATGCGGGCGGCGAGTGCCTCGGACTCGGCGTAGAGTGCGAAGCTGAGCGCGACGACCGCGAACAGCGCGAGGAGCGTCAGCACGATCAGCAAGATCGCGCCGCGACGTTCGCCCGTTCGATGCGTGGCATTCATTCGGAGTATCATGGCGTCACCTCGTAATGGTGCAAGTAATTGCAATGTTCGAATCGCGGCGGTTGGGTAGCAATTGACTCCACGCTCTACCCACCCACCCTATCCTGGACTCATTCCCGAATTTCGGAACCAACCTAACCCAGCAACGACTTACGTCGAATTTTGACGGTATGCG
>JANXNT010000491.1 GCA_025353985.1 Limnoglobus sp. | reverse complement strand
ACGAAGCCAAACGCGCCGACATCCATAGAGGCGGCTTAGTCGGCGGCGAGTGAGACCATTGCGCCCGAACTTCTTCGCGCGTCGCGGCGAGTTGCGAATACAATCGCCGTAGTGGAAGTCGCGAGACTACCGACAGAAACTACGGATACCGTACGGGTGACCGATGACACGCACGCTGCTTACTCTCGCTATCGCGTTGTTTGCATCCGCAGTTCGCGCGGCGGATTGGCCGCAATTTCTGGGGCCGAACCGCGATAATGTTTCCTCCGAAAAAGTCGAGGCGTGGACGGGCGAACCGAAAGTGGCGTGGCGGCACGCGCTCGGATTTGCCCACAGTTCGCCGGTGGTTGCGGATGGCGTCGTGTATGCGTTCTTTCAGCCGAAGGGGCAAGATGCCGATGCGCTGGCGGCGTACGATGCGAAAACGGGCACCGAGAAATGGGTGAAAAGCTACACGCGGGAGGCGTTCGCGCCGCCGTTCGGGAAGGGGCCACGCAGCACGCCCGTCGTCGCCGATGGCCGCGTCTTCACACTCGGCGGCACCGGCATTCTCGCGTGCTGGGATGCCAAAACCGGCGACGTGAAATGGAAGGTCGATACGCTCAAGGTGTTCGACACGGGCAACCTGTTCTTCGGCATCTCGATGTCGCCGATCGTCGAAGGAAACACCGTCGTCGTGATGGTCGGCGGTAAGGGTTCGGGCCTCGTTGGGTTCGATGTCGAGAAGGGCACCGTCGCCTGGAAAGTCACCGACGATGCTGCGAGTTACGCCTCGCCAGTGGCGCACGGGAAAGGCGAGCAGCGTGAGATCGTCTTCCTTACGGGTTCGCATTTGCGTGCAATTTCGCTTGCGGGCAAGGAGCGTTGGGCGGTGCCATTCAAGGATAAGCTCAACGAAAGTTCGACCAGCCCCGTCATCGTCAACGATCTCGTCATCGGCAGTTCGGTCACAGCGGGCAGCATTGCGGTACGCTTAACGACGAGCGGCGACACGGTTTCGACAACGAAAGTTTGGGAGAAGAAGGCGCTCACCTGTTACTTCTCGACGCCGGTCGTCGTCGGCAAATACGCGTATATGGTGAACGGGGCCGCGACGCTGTTGAACGCCTCGATCACACTGCGTTGCGTCGAAATCGAGACGGGCAAAGTGCAGTGGGAGAAGACGAAAGTCGGCCGCTACCATGCCGCGATCATTCGCACCGCGAACGACAAATTGCTGATGCTCGACGACAACGGCAACCTGATTCTGTTGGAGCCAAGCGACAAGGAATACAAGGAACTGTGCCGTTCGAAAGTCTGCGGCCCGACGTGGTCGCACCCGGCGCTCGTCGATGGCCGATTGTTTCTGCGCGACGAAAACGAACTGCTGGCGATCGACTTGCCGATTAAGTAGCCCTCTCGCTCCGCGAGAGGAAAGCAATGTAGCCCTCTCGCTCCGCGAGAGGAAAGCAGTATTGTCTTTTCAATGACGTGAAGTTTTTTGAGTTTACGCTATCCTCTCGCGAAGCGAGAGGGCTACTTAGGGAACCCGTCGATGCTTTGGACATTGCCCCCCGGCACGTGCGGCCTGATTTTCGATTGCGATGGCACGCTCGCGGACACAATGCCGATCCACTATCGCGCATGGACGGCGATGCTCGGCACGCAAGGTATCCCGTTCACCGAGAAGCGTTTCTACGAACTCGGCGGGATGCCGACAGCGGGTATCATTCGCTTGTTGTCCGAAGAAACTGGCATCGCGGTCGGGGATGTCGATTCGCTCGTTCGCGAGAAAGAAGAGCGATTCCTGCTGTTTTTAGATGAAGTCACCGCAATTCCACAAGTCGTGGCGATTGCGGCCACGCACCGGAATCGGTTGCCGATGGCGGTGGCGAGCGGTGGCTATCGCGATGTCGTGAAGCAAACGCTCACCGCGATCGGCGTCGGCGATTGGTTCCAAGCGATCGTCTGTGCCGAGGATACGCCGAGGCACAAACCCGAACCCGATGTGTTCCTCGAAGCGGCGCGGCTGTTGGGCGTCGAAGCGACGAAGTGCGTGGTGTTCGAGGATACGAACATCGGGATGGAAGCCGCTCGCCGGGCCGGGATGATTGGCGTCGATGTGCGGGCCTGGCTGCCGAAACGCGCAGGCGAATAAAAAGACGATGCGGGCCAGCGAGCATCCTTGCTTCGCCCGCCCGCATCGCTCGTATGTTGGTAGATCTAAGAGTTTAACCGCAGAGTTCGCAAAGAACGCGGAGATGAATTGAATCTAAAACTCGATTCGTTTTCTCTGCGCTCTCATCTTCCTCTGCGGTTAAACTCTTTTGGTAAGTTACTTCGCGTTTGGCATCGGCATTGGCTTCTTCTCTTCGATCTTTTCCAGCGGCGCTGGCATTTTCTCGGGTACGGTCGTGCTATTAATTGGTGCACCAATCGTAGCGTAAGGTACGGTGCTACCCGTGTTGAGTTCCGCGCTGGCCGGGTTGTAATTGCAATCGCTCTTACCAGCGACGTGCTTGCAACCCAAGTTCACTGCGAATAGGCCGACCGCGATCGAGAGTAAGAGAATGCGTCGCATAAGATCATCCCGTCCGTGGGTGTATTGGGAATCCGCGTAACCCGCGTCCGGGGCGGTCCGTTGGGTGGTAACGGAGCCGACCCGGCACGCGGTCACGGGCAGAGATCGACCGGCCCGCGTCCGTGCGGCGAACCTGAAGACCCCGTCTGGTTGGTTACGGCTTTCGCCGCCACCTTCCCGACACAATTCTTATCGTCTTCCGGGTTTTGCCGAGTTGACCCATTCTCGCGAAAGCCCCGGATTTTTCGGCGGAGTATCCTAGAGTGTGTTCGTAGTAGGCACACTCCGTGTGCTGTGTGAAAGACATACGGCACACGGAGTGTGCCTGCTACATATGGGAAGCGATTTCATGGATTGCATCATCTTGGCTGCGGGTAAGGGTACGCGATTACGGCCGTACACCAACGACGTGCCGAAACCGCTGCTTGCAGTGCAGGGGCGGCCGATCCTCGATTGGATCATCGGCGCACTGCCACCGATCGGGCGGCTCGTTGTCGTGGTGAATTACCTCGCGGAGCAGATCGAAGATTACCTCGTGACGCAGCCGCACGTGAAGAACTGGGCGACCGTGCGCCAGAAGGAACCACGCGGCACCGGCGATGCCTTGATGGCGTGCAAGGGGCTGATTTCCTCGGATCGCGTGATGGTGCTCAACGGCGATGATTTGATTGGTAGAGCGGACTTGGCGAAACTCGCGAACGTGCCGATGGGCATCCTGGCACACGCCGTCAACGAACCCGAAAGCTTCGGGATCATCACATCCAAACCCGATGGCACGCTCGCCACGCTGGTCGAAAAGCCAACGGGGCTGTTACCGCCCCAACTGGCGAACATCGGCGGGTATCTGTTCCCAAGTCGCGTGTTC
>JANXNT010000471.1 GCA_025353985.1 Limnoglobus sp. | reverse complement strand
CGCTTGTCCGCAAGGATCTCCGCATCGCGCGTCAGCGTTTCGTAGTTGATTAATTTCAGCGGACAATTCGACACGAGCCAAACGCGCCGGCGGTCGTCGGCGTCGCCATCGAAGACCTCGAACGGCAAGTCGGGTGCCCACAGTTTCAGTTCCCGCGCCCAGTTATGCACGAGCGGTTTCGGCATCACGATTAGCGCCTTTGTGACCACCCCTTGATGGTACAACAACCGCAATGCAAGGATCGCCTGCGCGGTTTTGCCAAGGCCCATCTCGTCGGCCAACAGTGCCGCATGTCGCGGCATCAGGAAGGCGATGCCTTCGAGTTGATACGGGAACGGCTCGAACGGCACTTCGAGTTGCCGACCGTTGAACAGACTATCGAGCGGCGGTTGTAACAAGTACAGCAAGCGATCTTTAATCAGCACATGGTCCGCAGTCGGGCCAGTACGGATGCGTGGCTTCAACCCGTCGGGCATCGGCTGGCCATCGGGCAACGTCGGCAGATCGACGACGCGGCGACCGACCGGACGTACCGATTCCGAGTTCGCATTCGCCGCACTTGGGGCGTATTCAATTGGCGGCGACGGGAACTTCCAGCCTTCGGTTGTGACGGTCAGGTCGAGTTTGCCGATGGTTTTGACGAACGGCGACTGCGCGAGCAGCCGCGTTTCCCGCACATTCGCGGTCAGCGGTTCGTCGAATTGTGGCGGCAAGATATAGGAGGGCGTGAGGTCCAGATCGATTGCAATCGTCGTGAATTCCGCGAGTTGCGGGGGCAACCAGCCGAAATTCAGCGGCAAACCGGGCGTGGATTCCTCAAGCGGCACGGTTGGCAACTCCCAGTTTGCGGGCCTCAGCCACCGCTTCGCGAATCCGCGCGAACGGTTCGGTGAGGTCAACCGAGGGATCGATCTGATTGAGGAGGTCTTCGATCGTCGCACGATCGTGGGCAAATGACGCAGAAAACAGCAACAGCGACGACGAACGTGCGTGTTTGATCGTTAGCGCATCACCCGAGGGGTCACCCGGTAACGCGATCACCGGGACATCCATTCGCGACCGCAACGGCAACATCGACGGATGATCCGCAATAATTAACGACGGTTGCGCCGTGGCCTTCTCGATCAGCGTTTTGCCGATGAGGTCCGCAAAAATGTATTCGTTAAGCGTGGCACCGTAGAGGATCTGCTGCACGCGGTTCGGTTGCACGGCGGTCGTCATGCGAAATTCGAGCGGTCGCCCCCAGGCGTTCGTCACCAGGTAGCCGCCAAAATAGCCGCCGGGGTCTTGGACGACGGTGAGAAAGCCAAGTACGAACGCATTCGGAGCAATCGGGCGGTCACTCACGGTTGTCGAACCCCTGGTGCAATCGTGGTGCAAACCGAACGCGGAGGAGTCGCACCCAATCATTCCCTCCATCGGAAAGATAAGGTTCCGGGCATCAATGCAGAAGGGGGTTCGTAGCATGGGGGCGAAACCCGACCGGGTGTTCGCCGACAAGAGCGTCCCAAACCAACCAAGTTACCCTGTCGGAATGGGACGCCGTAAGAATCAATCCGGCAAAAACAGCGACTCCATCGATGCCGCATTCGGGATGCGGACAACGAGCGCCAGCAAGTCGTCGTACCTGAGCGTGCGAATACGATCCAGAAATGGCTTGGGCACCGCGCGATACTTGCTTTCCAGCAAGGCGATTGCGGCGCTGCGCATCGCGTTTTCCTGGCCGACTTCGATTCCGACTTCGATGCCGTTGTCGTAGGGTGTCTTGTTCATTGCGTGAATCCTTGAGTACGGTTCGGCCCTGGTGATTTCCTAGTATCGCTCGCGGCTCGATTCATCGAGCGTCAGGTACGCTTGCAAACAGTCGAAACGTGTCTGCCGACAAGAGCGTCCCAAACCGACTGTCGGAATGGGACGCCATCAGAACCTGCTTACACCGCGTTCGACTTGGCGAACAGGCTCTTATACGTTAGGCCGGCGAGTGCGGCACCGGCGATCGGGGCGGCCCAGAATAGCCAGAGTTGCTCGATTGCGGCGCTGCCAACGAAGATCGCTGGCCCCGTGCTGCGGGCGGGGTTCACCGAGAGATTCGTAACCGGAATGCCGATCAGGTGAATGAGCGTCAAACCGAGGCCGATGGCGATCGGCGCGAAGCCAGCCGGGGCACGCGAATCGGTCGAACCGAGGATAATCATCAGGAACGCGAACGTCAGCACCACCTCGGCCACCAAGCAGGCGACCATCGAGTATTTACCCGGCGAACGATCGCCGAAGCCATTCGAAGCAAAACCGCCAGCCGTAGTGAAACCGTCGTGCCCGGAGGCAATCACGAACAGCACGCCCGCACCGGCCAGCCCGCCGAGGACTTGTGCAATAACGTACGGCACGAGTTCCGCCACTTTGAACCGACCCGCCACAACGAGGCCAACCGAAACCGCTGGGTTCAAGTGACAACCCGAGATATGGCCAATCGCGTAGGCCATTGTCAGCACGGTCAAGCCAAAGGCAAATGACACGCCGACGAAACCGATCCCCAAGTTGATGTTGGGGTTACCCGAATCGACGAACTTCGCGGCGAGCACGGCACTGCCGCAGCCGCCGAATACGAGCCAAAACGTACCAAAAAACTCGGCAATCGATCGCTGAGATAGCGACATTCGAAACCCTCTTGCGTAGATCGTGGGCGGAAATTCACACGCGGAACATCTTATGAAAAGAGGCGACTCCAAAAGGCAGTAGTGAGACGCGAGTTGGCTTTCGCGTAAAGCGATAACAGTTTTGGTTAAGGGATTGTGAATGAGACATGTGATATGCATCAAAAAAACAAACCGTTCGACCGCCTCTCCCACGGTCGAACGGCCCGTTCTTGCTTTCGCGAATCTATACACTGCACTCGTCGTGCCAATGTTTGCAAAACGGACACGAAATGTTGTAAGTCTATGATTGCGTTGACTTTGCGAATTATCGAATCGGCATCGTTACCCACGGGCCACTTGAGTTCTGCAACAATCGTGTGCAGTGTCCGCTGAGGTTCTAGGCGTTTGCTTTGCAGATGCTGCAATTTACCGTTCGCCGCGAATCGCTTTGGCAACGGCGTCGGCGGATTTCAGGTTCACGAGTAACTTCATGTCGGTGGCGGGCTTTCCGGCGATGCTCCATTTTGCGGCGGCGATCGTGGCTTCTGCGCCGAGGTATGCGCCGTCCGGCGAGACAGCCAGCCATGTGTCGGCATCGCCCGCCCAGAGCGTGATGCCGTGTCGCCCCGTGGTGGTGTCATAGATTTTCACGAGGCCATCCGCGCAACCGGCGGCGACCCGTTTCCCCGAAGGATCGGTTGCAACGGCGTAGGCGATGGAACCGGTCAGAATCGTGCGGCTCGGCGTTGATGTCTGCGCGTTCCAGACGCGAACGGTTTTGTCTGCTCCTGCGGAGATCGCGATTTTGCCGCCAATAGCGAAGGCCAATTCGTGGACCGCAATGTCGTGCCCGCCCTGTTTCTTCAGGCTTTCACCCGTCGTTGCATCCCACCAATGCAGTTGTGGCTCAAACCCAGATGTGACGATTTGTAGCCCGTCGGGGCGTACCGCGACGGCCATCACTTCTTGCTCCATGCCGCTGAGCGTGAACCGCCCCTTGCCGGTTTTCGCATCGACGATTCGCCCCGTGCGATCCTTGCTCGCTGTGGCATACCAGTCGCCTTTTGGCGAGAACGCGACGGCATACACGAAGTCCGAATGCCTCGCAAACGTGTGAAGGAGCGTGCCCGTTTTCGCGTCCCAGAGCCGCACGGTTTTGTCGAAACTCGCAGATGCGATCTGCGTCCCATCGGGGCTGAACGCGATGCCCGATACGACATCCGCATGGCCGCCGAGGTTTTGGAGTAGTTGCCCGTCGACGACGGAAAAGAGTCGCAGGTCACCGCGTGCCGAGGGCTGACCACCCGCCACGGCAAGCTTGCGACCATCG
>JANXNT010000464.1 GCA_025353985.1 Limnoglobus sp. | reverse complement strand
GTCTGAACAACAAGATCAAGACGCTCCAAAGGCAAGCCTACGGCTACCGCGACCAGGAGTTTTTCGAGTTACGCATCTACGCAATCCACAAAGCCGAGTACGCACTTGTCGGATGAGCCACTTTTTATTTCAGAACACACGAAAGAACTAAAACTGGAGAACGCGATGGCCAAGCGAATCCATCCCAATCAAACTGCACTTCTGATGGCGATTCGTGCCGACCCGGAGAACGACATTCCGCGGCTCGTCTACGCGGACTGGCTGGTAGAGCACAATGAACCCGAGCGAGCCGAGTTCATCCGGGTCGAATGCGAGACGCAACGAACCGACGGCGAGTTGGATGCGTATGCCGTGGAGAAAGCGTAATGGATTGGCGCGCAGGAGGAGTAATGAAGCTACGGCTAGACCGGCTTCAAGAGTACCCGCGGGGATCGCTGGAAAGAGTCTGCGCAAGCCTCGGGCTTGGCTTAATCACAGCAGAGTCTTTAATGCATGCAACACCGAGCAATCCGAGTGAAGGGCATAACGACAAGAACTCAAATCATCTCGGGCGAATTAGGTTCTTGTTCGAGAATTCGAGCGATGCTGACATTGATGCCATAGTGATTTGCAACGGTATGCCAGATAGGCAGCCGGAACTGGATGAACCACATTTTTTCGATGGAAGGCACAGGTATCTCGCCGCAGTCCTCAGGGGAGACTCCATCATCAATGTGGTATTTCGCTGGGGCAACCAAAGCAACTTGCCCTACTTTCTGTCTCGTCCAGTCATTGCATATCTCACAGGTGACTCTGATGTGAAGCCGAAAGGAACGTGGCACGAGTGGCAGGATAACGAAGCATACGTTGACTACTATTAGCCACTATTGGTTGCTAGAAGGGATATGGTCTTCCCCACGGAAAACGGACGTTCGGTTAGAAGTATTCGCAACCTTCGAACTTTGCGCTGGCCACATACACCAACTATGAGTGATGGCTTTCGCAGTTATTCGGGCGGGAACAATACAATAGTTTGACTGTCACCGAACATGACGTTTCGTGCGAGGGTATCGTGGGCCAGATCGGGCCATCGGAACTGAGCGGTTCACTTTCGCGGGCGACGGCCCAGCGACTGAGCCAGTACCTTCGTTGCCTGCGACCCGCGCTCACAGGTACTACGGTTTCGAGTTCGCAACTCGCCCGTGCGGTGGGCGTCAGCGATGCCCAAGTTCGACGCGATCTCGCTACGCTCGGCAACCTCGGCCAGCGCGGCATCGGCTACGATGCCAACGCACTCACCGCTGTCATTCGCCGTACGCTCGGCATCGATCGCACTTGGAAATCGGTCATCGTTGGTGTCGGCAATCTCGCACGCGCACTCTTACGCTATCGTGGATTTCACGAACAAGGCTTCGAAATCGTCGGGCTGTTCGATAACGATCCGCACAAAATCGGTACGCAAGTCGATGGGCTTACGATCGATTCGCTCGACCAACTCGCGAGTTCAATCAAGACGTCGAAAGCCGAACTCGGCGTCATCGCGGTGCCACCGGAATCGGCGCAACTCGTGGCCGATGAACTGACACGGGCGGGCATCAAAGGGCTGCTCAACTTCGCACCTGCACTGCTGAAAATCGCGCCGCACATTCGCCTCGTTACCGTCGATCTGGCGATCCAGTTCGAACAACTCGCGTACCTGGTCCGGCTAAGTCGAACGTCGGAAAATGGAGAATAAGTCTTTGCTTTCGCGACACGTTTCGATTACACTTCCATTTCTGCCGGCAAACCTCTCACGGTTTCATTTTTCTAAGGATCGTATTGTGCCAAACAATCGACACCGGACTTCGCACGTCGGATCGACGTCGCAAAATTTGCTCGCACCCGCACCGGGGAGTGGTATTCGCGTTGGCTCGCGGCGCTGGTTTCTCCAGGCCGGTTTAACGAGTGTCGCAGGACTGTCATTGGCGAGCGTGTTGCGGCTTCAAGCGGCAAATCCGAGTTCGCAACGCGACCCGAAATCGGTGATCCTGTTCTGGTTGTCGGGCGGCCCCAGCCAGATCGATACGTGGGATCCGAAGCCCGACGCCCCGCCGGAAATTCGCGGGCCGTACCAGAGTATCGCCACGAGCGTACTCGGCGTGCGCTTCAGCGAGCATCTGCCGCTTCAAGCAAAAATGATGCACAAATTGACGGTGATTCGCTCGGTCGATAGTTCGTCGAGCGATCACACGCCGATCACGCTTCAGGCGGGCAATCCCTACGCACGGCGAACGAACAACGGGCAAGACGGCGGCGGCTTCCCGTCGATGGGTTCGGTGGCAGCCAAGTTTCGCGGCCCGAATACACCCGCGATGCCGGCGTTCGTCGGTTTAGCCGACTCGTGGAAGGCCGACATTTGGGGGGCTGGGCACCTCGGCCACAACTTCGAACCGGTGAAAGGCAACGAGCTACCCGGCCGATTGGCACTGACTCCGGGTGTCGATTTGCCGCGATTGCAAGATCGCTCGACGTTACGGCAGCAATTCGACACGATGCAAAAAGATCTCGATTCCCAGGCACAAATGCAGAGCGTCGATCGGTATGCGGGTATGGCTATGGACATGGTCGCATCGCAGGCGGTGCGGCAGGCGTTCGATTTGAATCGCGAATCGGACAAAGTGCGTGAGTCGTACGGCCGTACGAGTATCGGCGAAAAAGCCCTGCTCGCAAGGAGGTTAGTCGAAGCGGGGACGACGTTCGTAACGGTCAGCGGTCGCTGGGGATACTTCGATCATCATGGCGACGATGTCCCACCGTGGGGCGGAATTCAGAAGGGCCTGACGCCGATTCTACCAACGATCGATCGCACGCTAATGGCGCTAATCGAAGACCTCGAGACACGCGGTTTACTCGATTCGACATTGATCCTCATGCTCGGCGAATTCGGGCGTTCCCCCGTGATGACGAAAGACGCCGGCCGCCAACATTGGCTCCCCGTCATGTCGATGCTAATGGCCGGGGGCGGGCTAAAACACGGCCAAGTTATCGGCAGTACCGACGCAAAAGGCGGCACGATCAAGAGCCGCAAAGTCATCCCCTCCGACCTCGCCGCCACGGTGTTCCAGCACCTCGGCATACCGCTCGACACGAACTGGCTAAACCCGCAAGGTCGGCCAATTCCCATCATCGCGGACAACGGCCGACCACTCGCTGAACTCGGGTGAAATCTGCGTTGACGTGCGGGCGCGGCGCGGGTATCGCTAGCGAAATGTTACCCGACGATGTGCCCCAATTGCGCCTTTACGACTGCGAGCCAGACCCGGCTTGCCGGATGGCCGCACGCGAGTTGCTAAGATCGCCGTTCGAACGTCCCAACGCCCGCGGACTCGAACCGTTTACGCGCGGTTGGTATGAGGAAATCGAACTCAAACGCTACG
>JANXNT010000463.1 GCA_025353985.1 Limnoglobus sp. | reverse complement strand
ATATCAATAACCAGCCGATCCCTGGTAGTTGGGGTGCCATCACGAGCGCAGGGCCGCACGGTTGGGCGATGGGATCGGGTCAAACGAGTGTTGGTGCCGCAGATAGCGATCGCTCCTTCAACGTGACGACGACCCGGTGGTCGATCAACCAACGCGCATTGGGCGACAATGCTGCTAATGGAACAAACGCAAACACCGGCGCAAACATTCCGTTTTCGTCGAGCCACACTGGCGGAGCGATCATGCTAATTGCCGATGGATCGGTTCGGTTCTTGACCAATTCGACCACGCTGCAAAATCTCCAGTGGATGTGCAGTCGTTCGGGCGGCGAAGTGGTCTCGAATCAATAATACTCCCCCTCGGGAGTGCCGTGCCACACGCAATTTGCCGACCGGTGAGACTGTCTCACCGGTCGGTTTCGTCTAATCTTTTAACCTGGAGGCCGCTCATGATTTTCTGGAAGTCCGTCTTTACAGTCACCTTTGCGATGTTCTTTATCGGCTGCTCGAGTAACAGTTCTGAAAAACCGTATTCCAGCGTGAAGGGTAAAGTCACGCTCGATGCATCCCCGCTCGCTGCCGGAAAAATCACCTTTGAAGGCACAGCAGGGGTTCCTGCCGTTGTGCTAGACATCAAAAATGGCGTTTACGAAGGTTCGGTACCACAGGGTACAAAAACGGTTCGGATCACATCCTTCAAACTCGTACCGCCACCGAAGACCGGGATGACCGGCGAAATGTACGATAAACCGGTCGAGCAGAACATCTTGCCCGCTCGCTTTAACACCGCATCGAAGGATACGAAAGAAATCAAAGCGGGATCGAACGAATACGATTTTGCTGTCGAATCGAAGTAGCGACAGGTCCGATTCGCCTTTCGCCCCGCCCTCACCTATACTGGGACTGTCCATGTCTGGTGTTGGTGGGCATTCGCCCGTTTTCTCTCCTCGTTGCGAAAGGGTTCTCCCATGTTCCGTCGTTTGTTTCTCACGGCAGTCACCGTTGTCGTTGCGAGTGTCGGTTTGGCGGTCGCTGCCGATGCGATTAGCGTCGAACTCAAGGATTTCAAGCTCAAATCCGATTACGCCAACAACGAAGAGGGCGTCACGCTCAATGATGCCGATGGCAAAATCCAGTTCCACAGCAACGGCACCGCCATTGCCACGATAAAGGTTTCCGAAGCGGGCGAGTACGACATCCTCATCGAAGCCTCGTGCGATGCCGCCGAGAAGAAGAACGCGACGATGACGGTCAAAGTCGACGACATCGTCGTGAAGGAAAACCTCGAACTCACGACAGTCGATGCGAAGACGTACACCTTCACAACGAAACTCAAGAAGGGCGACGTGAAGTTGAGCATCGCCTTCACGAACGACGTGTACAAGGAAAACGAATTCGACCGCAACATGTACGTTCACAAAGTGAAAGTCGACCCGAAGAAGTAACTGCAATTCGAGCCGATACGCCAGGATGAGCCACTGGCGTTCGGTATCGGTTCGTTTTTTGCGGTTACAATTTTTCGACGATTGCTTCCCTCGCTTATTCCTTCCACTGCACGAACGCTTCCATCGCGTAATATTCGGGCAGGCCGAGTGCGTCGAAGGTGCGGGCGGTGCCAAGGTTGCGGTCTTCGGCGCGCTGCCAAAACTCGCGGCGATCCGTGCCGCCGGGGAACATCGCGCTGTCCTTTTGCGACTGATGCCGGAAGATCGCTTCCTTTTTCCGCTCAAGCACATCGGGCGAAAGTGGCACCGCCATCTCGATCTCGTGCGGCTCCCATTCTTCCCACGCGCCCTTGTACAACCAGACTTCGAAATTCGGAATGGGGAATGCGGAATTCGGAGTTCCGCGTTCGGAAGTGCGCAATTGCCGGACCGATTCGAAGATCGCTTCGGCGCACAGGCGGTGTGTGCCGTGCGGGTCGGAAAGTTCCCCGGCGACGTAGATTTGCGCGGGCTTCAATCGGCCGATCAACTCGGTGATATCATCCACGTCTTGCGGCTGGATCGGGTCTTTGGTGACGGTGCCGGTGCGGTAGAATCGCAGGTTCATGAACTCGAGTTGCTCGGGCGGGATGCCGCAAGCGAGCGCGGCGGCGCGGGCTTCGGTTGCGCGGATAATGCCCTTCACCGAGAGCACGTCCGGCGTGTCCGATTCCCCTGGCTTTTTCGCGTCAAGGAACTGATTGACGCGGTCCTTCATCGTCCCCGCGGAGGATTTTTCCGCCGAGTCGCCGAACGCGCCGAGGAACTCATCGACGAAGTCGACGAACCGCCGCGCGTCGTGATCGAACACGGCAATGTTGCCGCTCGTCATATACGCGATATGGACCGTGTGACCCTGTTGAACGAGGCGAATAATCGTCCCACCCATGCTAATCACGTCGTCGTCCGGGTGCGGGCTGAAGACGAGAATCGTCTTCTTTTCCTTGCCTGCGGGGTACATCTTGATCGTCTCCATGCGGTTGTGGAACACCGCCTCGCCGATCTTCTCGGCAGCCCCTTTTTCGCGCAGTAGCTCGTACAAGTGGTGATCGCGGAAGTCTTCGTCGTTGAGCTTCTGCAAACCCTTTTTCGCACTGAGCGACAAGCCGACGACGGCGCGGCAGACGGTTTCCTCGGTCCATTCGCACGGTCCGACTTCCCACGGGCGTTTTATCGCGGTCATCTCGGCAGCGGCGGCTTTATCGAGCACGAACGTGGCATTTGCATGATCTTGCAAGAAGCTGGCGGTAATCGCTTCGGTCGGCGAAAGTTCGATCGCTTTGTACGTGATGTAAGCCTTGTGTTCGCCGAACGCCATCAGGAAAATTTGCCGCGCATCGAGGATACTCGCCACGCCCATCGTGATCGCTTGGCTCGGCACGTTCTCTTCGCCGAAGAACCCAGCGGCGGCATCGCGCCGCGTGATGCTGTCGAGCGTAATCGTGCGCGTGCGGCTGTTTTTCGGGCTGCCCGGCTCGTTGAAACCGATGTGCCCCGTACGGCCGATGCCGAGAATCTGAATGTCGATGCCGCCCGCCGCCTTGATCTTTTTCTCGTACTCCGCGCAGAACGCTTCGCACTCTTCCTGTCGCATCGTGCCATCGGGAATGTGGATGTTTTCCCACTTCACGTTGACGTGTTTGAAGAACGTCTCGTGCATCCAGCGGAAGTACGAGTGCGGGTCTTCCTTCGGCAACGGGTAATATTCGTCGAGGTTGAAGGTGATGACCTGCGAGAGGTCGAGTGCCTCGTCTTTGTGCAAGCGAATGAGTTCGCGGTACAGGCCGACGGGCGTCGACCCCGTGGCAAGGCCGAGCACGGTGTGCCGACCGGCGGCATTGCGGGCGCGAACGAGTTTGTCGATTTCTCGTGCGACGTGCTTCGACGCGGCCACGCTATTTGGAAAAACAACCGTCGGAACGCGAGTGTGCGGCATGAACGAAACCGTAGACGCCATGAATATCTCCGACCGAGCGATACGCCAGGGGTGAGATGATGTTGTAGGAACACGCATCGCGAGAGGCAGGGGAGTTCGACCTGGCTCGTGCGTTGATTTCGGCAATCTCGCACGATTTTCACCGCGTTCGTGCGGCCCGGAAACGTATTCTCCCTATCGGGCTTCGATCTGTTGACGTAGAGTGGTGCTTACGCCACGACATCCACCGGGCCTTTCCATGCCTTACACTGCGGAGATTAGCCGGACGAACCCGGCTTGCGTGCTGATCCTCATCGACCAATCGGGGTCGATGGACGGCCCGTTTGCGGGGGCACCCGAGAAGAAGAAATCCGAGGGCGTCGCCGATGCCGTCAATCGACTGATCCAGAACATGGTGCTGAAGTGCGCGAAAATCGATGGCGTTCGCGATTACTTCCACGTCGGGTTGATCGGCTACGGTGGCGAACTGACGGCGGGCCTCGGTACGACGTTGCCGGACGATGTGCTGGTGCCGATCAGCCAACTGGCAGATC
>JANXNT010001365.1 GCA_025353985.1 Limnoglobus sp. | reverse complement strand
CGAGCAAGGGACTTCCACCTTCAGGAACTTCTTGCCTCGCTAGCGCGTTTTGAAGTTGCGCTTTCCGTCGCGAGGGACGGTGTTTCTGAGCCGATTCCCCGCAAGGGGTCGGGTGATGCACAACCACCCAATAGTGACTTTGCCAGTGTGCGGGATCGTGAAAACGGGCAAGAGTCTCACACCCCGACCCCTTGCGGAGAATCGGCTCGGTAAACTCGGTTTATTGACGTTGGTTTCGAGAGTTTCCGCCCCGCGCGTCGGGCTAACAATTCCTCGCTAGCGCGTCGGGCTAACAATTCCTCGCTAGCGCGTCGGGCTAACAATTCCGACGTTTACTCTGCTGCTGGTGTCGCGGCCTTGCTGCGCTTCTTTGGAGCGGGGGCTTCGACTGCGTCGGCGTCTTCGGCCCCTTCGGCGATTGCGGGCACTGCGCCGACGACACTCGGTGCGTGTTTCACCAAAATCAGTTGCACGATGCTGTCGCGAATCGCGGTGTTTTCGCGGAGAAACTTCCGTGCGTTGTCTTTGCCTTGGCCGAGTCGCGTGTCGCCGAAGCTGAGGAACGCACCGCTCTTGGTGATGATGTCGTCCTCGACGCCGATGCGGATCACGTCGTTTTCGTAGTCGATGCCGCGATCGTAATAGAGTTCCATCTCGGCGGTGCGAAACGGGGCGGCGATCTTGTTTTTGACGACTTTCACCTTCATTTCGGTGCCAATCGCTTCATCTCCATCTTTGATCTGTGCGGCCTTCCGCACTTCCAACCGCACCGTGGCGTAAAACTTCAGGGCCAGCCCGCCGGTCGTGGTTTCGGGGTTGCCGTACATCACGCCGATCTTCAGGCGAATCTGGTTGATGAAGATCATGCAGGTTCGCGTTTTGTTAATCACGGGGTTTAGCACGCGAAGCGCCTGGCTCATCAGTCGGGCTTGCACGCCGACCGAGGCATCGCCGATGTCGTTGTTCAATTCGCTCTTGGGAACGAGTGCGGCCACCGAGTCGATGACGATAATATCCACCGCATTGGACTTGATTAACATTTCCGCGATGCGAAGCGCTTCTTCGCCGTAGCTCGGCTGGCTGACGAGAAGCGATTCGAGGTCGACGCCGATGCGTTTGGCCCACGTGGGGTCGAGTGCATGTTCGGCGTCGATGAACGCCGCCACGCCGCCTTGTTTCTGCACGTTGGCGATCGTGTGGAGCGCGATCGTCGTTTTGCCACTGGACTCCGCACCGTAGATTTCAATCACACGGCCACGTGGCAAACCTTTGCCGCCGAGGGCGAGATCGAGCGCGAGCGACCCGGTCGGAATGCCCTCGATGCCCTTCGCGGCCAGTTCCACATCGCCCAACGACATCAGCGATCCTTCGCCGAACTCCTTGTTGATCTCCGATTGCACCTTCTGAATTTCCTTGCTCATCTTCTTGTCGGCCATCGCGAATCACCTCGTAATGTGTTTGGTTCCTGTGGAGAAAGTGTATCCGCACACGGCATGCCGTGAGAAGGTCAGCAGGAATTACTCCAAATTCCGAGTGGAGTGCGGGCCGTGTCCACACGAATTCAGGGAGTCAATAAGTTTACGTGGAAATGACGTAAGTCGAAATTCGTGACGTGCACGGAGTGACATAGAAAAGGCGCGAAATGACATAGAAAAGGCGCGCCGTGACATAGAAAGGACGCGAAATGACATAGAAAAGGCGCGAAATGACATAGAAAAGGCGCGCCTGGTCGCTTATTGAGACAAGTTACCAAACGATGACACGCGACACAAACCACGATTCTGGTTCAGGATACGGCAAACGACCCCAAAACAAATCAGCAGAAGCCGATCAAAAAGGCGGCTTATTGAGACGAAAAAACACGAAAAACACGGTTTTAAAACTTTCGCAATTCAGACTTACGTCAATTGTGAAGAGGTCCAAATTGCAGATTCCGGCGATTTGCCCCCGTTACGCATTGCGAACTGTGTCCTATCTTGTCTCGGTACATATGCGGTTTCTACCGGAGATGACTTTCGTGAAAATTGCCGTGATTGGAACGGGTTATGTGGGCTTGGTTACGGGAACGTGCTTTGCGGAGAGCGGCAACGATGTCGTCTGCGTCGATAACAACCCGAAGAAAGTCGACTTGCTGAACGCGGGCGGAATACCGATCTACGAGCCGGGCCTCGAAGAGTTGGTCAAGAAGAACCACCGCGACGGACGGCTGACATTTACCACCGATTTGGCAAAAGCCGTACGTTCAGCACGCTTGATCTTCATCGGCGTAGGCACACCGCAATCGGACAAGGGCGATGCCGATTTGTCTGCGGTTTGGGCCGTAACGAACGCGATTGGCGATGCCTTCAAGGACGTGCCCGCTGGGCCGCCAGGGTCGCGCGTCGTCGTCGTGAAAAGCACCGTGCCCGTCGGTACGAACGTCGGCGTAATGGAGCGTTTGAACGCGAAAGGCTGCGGGCATATCGACGTGGCCAGCAACCCAGAGTTTCTCAAGGAAGGCGCGGCAATCAACGACTTCATGAAGCCGGATCGCGTCGTTGTCGGCGTGCGGCGGCCCGAAGTCGCCGAGGTGCTTCGCGAACTCTACGCGCCGTTCCTGCGAACTGAACGCCCGTTCATTGCGATGTCGCCGGAATCGTCCGAAATGACGAAGTACGCTGCGAATGCGATGCTCGCCACGAAAATCAGCTTTATTAACGAGATGGCGAACCTCTGCGACCGCGTCGGCGCAGACATTAACGACGTGCGGAAAGGCATGGGGCACGATCAGCGCATTGGTTTCCAGTTCCTGTTCCCCGGTCCCGGTTACGGCGGATCGTGCTTCCCGAAAGACGTCCAGGCGATCATCGCAATGGGCCGCCGCACGGGGCTGCCACTGAACCTGATGCAATCGGTCGATGCCGTCAACGACGAGCAAAAGAAGGTGCTGTTCCAGAAAATTACGCACCATTTCCAGGGCGATCTGGCCGGGAAGATGATCGCAATCTGGGGGCTAGCGTTCAAGCCACAAACCGACGATGTGCGCGAGGCACCCGCACTCGTGCTGATCGATTCGCTGCTGGCCAGTGGCGTCAAAGTCCGCGTTCACGACCCGGAAGCGGCGGGAAACATCAAGGCGATCTACGGCGACAGGATCTCATATTCCGACGGCCCCTACGGCACGCTCGAAGGCGCGGATGGGCTGGCGATCGTCACCGAGTGGAAGGCGTACCAGAACCCCGATTTCGACACGATGAAGAAGTTGATGCAGGGCCGTGTGATCTTCGACGGACGCAACATTTTCGACGAAAAAGCGATGGCAAACGTCGGTTTTGCCTACTATGGCATCGGTCGCGGCAAGAAGACTTACACCGCGTAGGTGCCTCCAACATCAGGATTTCCCTTGTCCCGTTCGGTTGCGATTGTCGGCGGTGGATTGGCGGGACTTTCCGCGGCGGTGGCGCTCGCGGAGCGGGGGTTCGCGGTTACCGTCATCGAGTCGCGGCCGCGGCTCGGTGGGCGGGCATCGTCGTTCTCCGATCCCAGCACCGGGCAGTTGATCGATGCTTGCCAGCACGTCAGTATGGGCTGTTGCACGAATCTCATGCACTTCTGCAAAACCGTTGGCGTGGATCGCTTCCTGAAAGATCAACCGCGGCTCTGGTTTATGACGCCCGATGGCCGCATTAGCGTCTTCAAGGCCGACCCGTGGCCCGCGCCGTTCCACCTCGGCCGGGCGCTGGCGTCCGCACATTACCTTACCGCGATGGATAAACTCCGCATCGGCTACGGGTTTTGCCGCTTGCTTTGCGAATCGCCCGATGCCGACCCGCCGCTGTTGCCGTGGTTGCAACGGCACCACCAGAACGCCCGCTGCATCGACCGTTTCTGGGGAGTCATACTCACGAGTGCCCTGAACGAAACCGTCGATCGCATCGGCATGAAATACGCCCGCAAAGTCTTCCGCGACGGGTTCACCCGCCACCGCGATGGCTTCACGGTGCAAGTCCCAAGCGTGCCACTCGCACGGCTCTACGGCGACGAACTGCGTGCGTACCTCAGTGCGCGCGGCGTAACAATTCTCGAAAATACCGGCGTAAAAGCGATCGATCCGGCTTCGTTGCCAATCGCGATCACGTTCCGCGACGGACGCACTTTGACTGCCGACGATGTGATTCTTGCGGTGCCGTTCGACCGTGTTCGTGACTTATTGCCACCGGCGTTGGCAGATCAGCCGCCGTTCGCGAATATCGCGAAACTGCAACCGTCGCCGATTACGAGCGTTCACCTTTGGTTCGACCGCCCGCTATTGGATCGCCCGCACATAGTGCTCGTCGATTGCCTGGGCCAATGGATCTTCAACCGCGGCGAAATGAACCCTGGCGAGCATTACGTGCAAGTCGTCGTCAGTGCGGCCCGGCCGTTGCGTGGGCAAGGGCGCGACGAAATCCAGCGGCTTATCGTGCAGGAATTGCAGCGTTTGTTTCCCGGACCAGCGAAGTTGTTGCGTGCGAAGGTCGTCACCGAACAGACGGCCACGTTCAGCGCGGTGCCGGGGATCGATGCGTTTCGGCCCGAACAGGCCACGCCCGTGGCGAACCTATATCTGGCGGGCGACTGGACGCAAACCGGCTGGCCGGCGACGATGGAAGGGGCCGTCATCAGTGGCTATCGCGCCGCCGAAGCGGTGCTGCGGCAACATGGTTTTGCGGAAGATTTGGTCCAATCTGCGCTCTCATAATCGACGTAAGTCTGAATTGCGAAAGTTTTTAAACCGTGTTTTTCGTGTTTTTTCGTCTCAATAAGCCGCTTTTTTGATCGGCTTCTGCTGATTTGTTTTGGGTTCGTTTGCCGTATCCTGAACCCAAATAATGGTTTGCGTCGAGGGACATCGATTACGCATAAGAGACAACGACGGCCATTTCGCGCCCAAAATCGACCGAAATCGACCAAAAATCGACCGGAAGCGCCTTTTCTATGTCATTTGCGCGCACTTCTATGTCATTTCGGAACACTTTTGCGTACGTCCGTGTACAACACGAATTCCGACTTACGTCATTTCCACGCAAACTTTTTGCCTCCGCGATTTCGTGTGGGTGAAGCCAATTCCATTTCCCCGTGACAACGAGAATCCCGTCGGGTAAACTGGTGGCCAGCGACAAAATCCTGTAGGTGAGAGTTGCGAAATGATGCGTC
>JANXNT010000441.1 GCA_025353985.1 Limnoglobus sp. | reverse complement strand
CCGTTGGGTAACGTCAGCGTTGCCGTCGAACCGACGGTCGCTTCGCTGACGTACTCTTCGATCGCATCGCCGACGCGATAATTGCGGCGCGCCGGGTTCGCCACAACGTGCCGCAACAGTTCGTGAACGAACGGCAGATAGCTCGGGAGGATCGGCCATTCGTTCCAGTCGGCGTTGAATGTGCTCGTGAACACGATCACCTTGCCACGGTGTTTTTGCCACTCGACGACGGCGACGTCCGGCTTGCGTTTGTCGTCCGGTTTCGGCTTGCCTTCTTCGACGAACGACAGAATGCGACGGACGCGCCCTTCGGGTAATTCGAGCGAAACATACTTTGAGAACGGCACGCCGATCAGGCCCGCGCGGGCATTGTCGTCTTGAAACACATTTAGCGGTGCGCGGCGAAACGCATCGTCGTCGCCGAACAACCGGAACCCCGGATCTTGCCGATTCGCACGCGATTTCACGGCACCGAGTTTGCCAGGCAGCAAGCCGTTGCCATCGGCGAATAGTAGCCGATTGTAAAGCTCCGCGTTCGTGGCCGCGTTCGGGCCTAGGCCGAACACCACGCTACCGCCACGCTTCAATAAGCCTTCCAGACGAGCAATTTGCGATGGCGTGACGTTTGGGACATCGCACAGAAACACGCAGTCGTACGGCGTGAAGTCGGAGAACGTAGCATCCGCGAATTCGTCCAGGCTGATAACCTTGGGGCGGGCGGGGTTGCCGGGTAACGGCTTGCCGCCCGGCGCGAGTGCCTCCGTGAGATACTCCGACGCACGGCGTAACGGCTCGCTCGCGTTTTTGCCGTTCACGATCAAGCAGTTCAAGCCTTCGCGGACATCGACGACGAGCGTACGCGAATCATCCGCCGGAAGATCGTCGGCTTCCACGAGTCGAACTTGCAAGGCGTGCAAACCCGCTTGCCGAAAACGCGACGCACCATCGAGCACGAAGCGGATCGTCACGCGATCGTTCGCCGCGATGCGATCGATCGTTCGCGTCTCCAACGGCAACAGCGTCGCGCCATCGCTTGGCCTGCCAATAAAAAGTTCGACGCGAACCTGCGTACGTGCCGTGCTGCCGAAATTATCGATGATCGCCGTCACCGTTGCTGGCTCGTTGACAAGCGACACCGGATCGGCAACGGCGAGTTCGGCAATCGCCAAGTTGTCGATCTCGCCATCGGCCACATCGACGATGATAAGGTTCGAGCGATTCGTAATTTTCGTCCAAATCTCCGGCGTCGGCCCGTCCGCTTTCGGCAGCAAACCCGACCACGCGACACGCTGGAGATCGGTGAAGATTCGCACGTCGCGCTGGAGGTAGTTTCGCGGCGAACGATTCAACACATCGACCGTCTGCGCCAGCCCGGATGCGACATCGCACAGCCCGTGCGTCGGCTTCAGGTTTCGCAGTTCCGCGAGGACTTTATCGGTGTCGTTCGACGGGCCAGGAATCACCGTCACCGCTTGGCCAGCCAGTGCAATCAGAGTGAAGCCGTCGCCTGCGTTCGCGGTGAGAATCGATTTTTCCGCTTTGTCGATCGCCAGATCGAACCGCGTGCGCGTCTCTGCTTTCGCCGTCATGCTCAGCGAACAATCGATTAGCAAAACATGGTGCGTTAGCGGCGAATTCAGAGTCGTTTCGGCAATGCCCGGAACCACGGCTTGCCAGATCTGTTCGGCCCATGGCGTCGCGGCGACCATCGCGATTAGTGGAAGTATCAAACACAGAATTCGCGCGGCGAGCAAAAACCAGCGATCGATTTGGCGGCGATGTTTCTTCTTCGATGCCGACAGAAATCGCATCGCAGCCCACGCCACGACGCGCACCCGTTGGCGATACAGCATGTGGATGAGTACGGGAACGGCGATGCCGAGCAACAGGGAAGTGGCCGCCACGGCGGGGATCGCCAGCATCGCGAACGGAACGATTATCATGGAGTGCATCGCGACGCGAATTCGGAGTGCGGGAACTGCTCTTGAACCGAATTGTACGGAAGGAAACAACGATGGCGTCGGGATCGAACGCCATCGTTGTTTGCGATTATTTGTCGTCTTTCTTGACTTCGACCATGTCCTTCTTGGTGCTCGCAACGATCGCGACGAGTTCGTCGATTTCAGTTTGTGGCACCTTGTACTTCTTCAGCGTATCGACAAGGTCACCCGCCATTGCGTTGAATTCGTCTTCGGTGATTTTCATCCCGGCGTGCGCTGTCTTCATGTCCCGGCCCGTGTACTTCAGCGGGCCACCGGTCGTCGCGCTGATGAGTTCCACGAGCAATTTTTCGAGTTTCGTCACGCCCGCCGCGTCGAGTTTGTACTTGCCATCGCGGAAGAAATTGACCTTCTTGTTCGTGGCGGTCACCGCAACGAAATCGTGAACCACGGCTTCGACCGACTTCTGGCCGCCGAGGCGATCCCAAAGGACTTTCTTCGTCTCGACGGGTTTCGTCTCGGGCTTCGTCTCAACGGGCTTCTTTGCTTCGACCATATCCTTCTTTGTGCTCGCAACGATCGCGACGAGTTCGTCGATTTCGGTTTGGGGCACCTTGTACTTCTTCAGCGTGTCGACAAGGTCACCCGCGAGTGCGTTGAATTCCGCTTCGGTGATTTGCATCCCAGCGTGCGAGCTTTTCATATCTCGACCGGTGTACTTCAGTGGGCCGCCGCTGTTCGCGCTAATCAGTTCGACGAGCAATTTTTCGAGCCGCGTTACGCCGGCCGCATCGAGCTTGTACTTGCCATCGCGGAAGAAATTGACCTTCTTATCGGTGGCGGCTAGCCCGACGAAATCGTGAACGACGGCTTCCACGGCGGGTTGCCCACCGAGTCGTTCCCACAACGCTTTCTTAATGCCGCGAATGTCGTTTTGGATTTCATCGAGTGCCGTGCGAAGCGTGAATGCGGCGTCGGTTGCGGTTTCTTTTTTCGCTTTCGCGAGTTGGTTCGTCACCGATTCTGCTAGCTTCGGCTTGTGGTCGAGCAGCGGAACGATGGCCGAAAGTGAGCCCTGGTACAGGCGGTAGCAGCCTTCGTAGTTGCCCGCGTTGTACAGATCGACGCCGCTCGTGACAGTTTCGAACACGAGCTTGCTGAGTCGCTTGTCGAGATCGGTGCGGCTCAGTGGCTCCGCCGCCGGGGCGGAGAAGCCGATTAGCACAGTTGCCGAGATCGCCAGAATCCATCGCATCAGAAGTCCCTCCGTTGAGTTTCCGAACCACCATCTCGCGGCTCGGTCATCATAGATTACGCAGATATTACCCGATTTGGTTCATCAATTCTGCTCGCTGGCTCAAAACGATTACGAATGCATGACGTAGCCTCCGTCGACGTTGATCGTTTGCCCCGTGACGTTCATCGCGCGTTTCGACGCAAGAAAGACGGCCATTTGCGCGATGTCTTCGGGTGTCTGCCAGCGTCGTAGTGGGACGATGTTGCGGATTTTGTCGTCGGTCCATTCTTCGTATGTGCGGTACGTCTCCGGCGGTTGACGGTCGGCCCAGGCTTGCCAGACGCTGCGGTT
>JANXNT010000431.1 GCA_025353985.1 Limnoglobus sp. | reverse complement strand
TCTGTCGAGTTGCGCTTCGGGTAGCGGGTACGTGCCTTCTTGTTCGATCGGATTCTGCGTGGCAATCACGAAGAACGGATCGGGGAGTTTGTGGGTCTCGGAGCCGATCGTGACTTCGCGCTCTTGCATCGCCTGCAACAGTGCGGCTTGCGTTTTTGGTGGCGTGCGGTTGATTTCGTCGGCGAGCAAAATATTCGCGAAGATCGGCCCCTGAATGAAGCGGAACTCGCGCTTGCCTTCGGGGGTTTCGTCCAGAACCGTCGTGCCGGTGATGTCCGACGGCATGAGGTCCGGGGTGAACTGCACGCGCTTGAAACCGACGTCGAGAATCTGCGCGATGCTCGACACCATGAGCGTCTTGGCCAGCCCCGGTACGCCGACGAGCAAGCAGTGCCCACGGGTGAAAATCGCCGCGAGAATCTGTTCGACGACATCGTTTTGCCCGATGATGACGCGCCGCAGTTGATCGAGCAACTGCGTGCGGGTTTGTGCGAACTGAGTCAGGTAATCGCTAATGCGGTCGGTGGACACCGGTGCTCCTCGCGCGCGGATTGTGGGTGGAAAAGCCTCATTCTACCGGAACGCCCTTTACTTGACTGGGGGCACCGCATCCGGATCGAATCGACGCAGGTATAGCGTAGTGCGTTTCACATCGAGTACGGCGAGTAATTTCGCGTCGGGAATCAGGTACAGATGATTCGCGAGATCGAGTTGCGTCGTGTCCATCGCGTAAGGACCGCTCGTAATTGGAAGCTTTGGCAGCGTCGTGACCGGCATCAACTGCCCAATTTTGTGAACCGTCAGTTGGGCAATCACGTCGCGCTTGTTGCTAGGTCGGCTCGATGTGCGAATGCTGAGCGAACCGTGAACCGCCGGGATCCATTGCTCTTGAGTTCTATCGTTCGGGAAGCCGGGTAACGATTTGCCATCGGTGCCGTAGTAGCCGCCCTTACCGAAGTAGCCGCTCGCATCGCCCGCCGGGTAGAGTTCTTGCGCAGGGAAATCATATTTTGCCACCGGTGCGCTGAAGTCCACGATCATCCCGCTGGTAACCGGCCTCACAAAGCCGCGAGCTTTCGTAATGGTAAACGAGAACAGTTTACCGTTCGGCGAGGCATGGCCCATTCCTTCGATCTGGTCGCCTTCGAGTTGTCCCCAATAATCCCTCGCCGAGGTGTTCGGAATCGCATAGCGTTGGATATCGGTCGGGTCGTAAAATTTGATGAGATCCTTCGCTTCATTGGTGGCGGTGAGCACGGCCAACGGGCCGGCCGACGCGGATCCCATTGCGATGGCCCGCACGCGCACCAGTCCGTTCGTCTCGAACGGGCCATCGTGTTCCTTATTTCGCGTGAGCAAGTTATAGCGTTCGATGCGGTTCTTTTTCGGGTAGACCACGATGGCACACGTCGCGTTGGCGGCGACGAGTGCGTTGGCATCTTCGAGTGGGAAGTCTGCGACGATCGACCCTTGCTGCGCGTCGAAAATCGAGAGTTGCAGTTCGAGCGGTTCCACGAAGACCAAGAATCGCCCGCCACCGCCGACAGCCACACCGGCGACGGGGTTCTTGAATTTGACGACGCCTTCGCCATCGGTAAGCGGTGCGACCGCGAGAGCGGGAACGGTGACGGGCAGTGGAATAAACGGCTTGCCGGTTAGCTTCGGCCCGTCCAGCGGGTTCCGCGGCACGACCCGTGGGTTCGCCGCCACCGCGTTCCCCGCCGGGTTGAACGGCGCGACGGCAACGGGTAAGGGGTTCGCGTTCGGTGCTTGTTTGAACCCCGTGTAAATCACGTAACCAATGACACTGGCTCCCACGATGAACGCCAGCCCGATGCCCGCGAGAACGATCGCCGCCATGCCGACTTTCGGCTTCGGCCGCTTGTCTCGTTCGTCCTCGTCGTCGTCCTCGTCTCTCTGGGAACGGCGCGTTTCGCGTTTCGGCGTTTCGTCGATGGCGGCTTTCCGTCGCCGAACGGCCGCTTCGTCTTCGAGGGTCAAGTACGGCGCAGGTTCTTCGGAGGGCGTCGTCAGGGGCTTCGCAACAATCGGCGTCGCGATGGGGACGATCGGCTTCACACCGAGTTCCCCAGCCGTGGGCGCGGTAAAAATCTCGTTGCACTTTCCGCAACGGAGTTTCACGCCGAGTTGCATATCCGACAGTCGAAAGATGCCGTTACAGTGCGGGCAACGGAAATCGTGGACGGGCATTACGACGAACTCCCAGGGATAAATTTCACTTCGCGATTCCCTTCGCACTCACTTGCAGGGCCACCGGTTTTTCCTTCCCGGCGGTCACGAGCGGCAGATATTCTTGCGGCGGGAACGGCGTGCTCACGAGGATCGATTTCTTCGCCGCATCGGCCGGATCGCCGAGGAGGCACCAGTAACGATCCAGCGCGTACAAACAAAATACACCCGGGCTAGGCGGACGCAACCCGGCGACGATTTGATTACCGCCTTGATCGGCATCGAACAGGAATCCAACCTGGTTCAAGGAAACCATCACGAACGCTTCCGGACTCACCCATGCACAACTGGCGGGCACGCCGAATTCTTCGTTGACTGGCTCATCGGTCTTCGGCTCGGGGTCGCTGAGCCGCGCGTGGGCGATGCGGGTGTACGGCACCGCGTCCGCCCCTTGCGCCTGACCGGCTTTGTACGCCACGGCGAACCGAGTGCCCGAGACATCGATCGCGAGTGCGAGGCCTTCCATCGGTGCGTTGCCGAGCGTCGTGCTAACTTTCGGCTCGCAGGTGGCCGTCGGAATTTCGTAAACGACGCCTCCCGCGTATGCTGCAATCAACTTGCGATCCGGACTGATCGCCACGCTGCGGTTCTCCGCCAACGGCACGGCTGGCACGGTAGGTAGTGGCTTGCCGGTTACGGTCTTGGCCTTCGTATTCGTATCGAACACGTCGACAGTGCCTTCTTTGGAAACGACCGCAATCGAATTCTCGTCGAGAAAATAAATGGCTGCGATGCCCGGCGATTTGCCCTTCGCATCGGGGTACGGGTCGAAGCCATCGAGGATTTTCTTACCTTTGTCGCTGAGTTGGTAGATCGTGATTTTGTTCGCAGGCGAATCGATGGCAAGGCGTTCGCCGTTCGGGCTAATGTCCGTCGCTCGTGGCCACGTGAGGCCATCCGATTCGATCTCGGTACGATCGACGCGCGAACCCGACGTCAGCGAATAGCGATCGACGGTATCTTTTCCGCCCTTGCCTTGAAAGCCATCGAACGTGTGCCGAATGACGATGGCCACGGGGCCATCCTTGCCGCCAACAATGACCTTCTTCACCTTGTCGATGTTGTAGTCGAGTGGGATTGTATCTTTCGGCTTTTCGAGGATCGCTAGTTTCGCAGGGTCGGGGATTTTATCGAGCGTTCGCGGGATGGTAAACACGACGCGCGACTTTGCCTTGCCCCCCGCTTCCGGCTTTGCCACCGCAGAGGCTTTTGGCTCGTTGCTGGCGGCACTCCCCTTTTTCGGCGTCGTCGCGCCCTTCTTTTCGTCTTTGGGTTTCTCGGGCAAAACGGGAGCCGGCGCGGTCGGAATCGCTGCGACAGCTGGTTTCTCTTTCGGCAACATGAAAAAGTAAATGCCCGCGCCGCCCGCCGCCGCACACAGCAGCCCGACGACGCCGAACATCAAAATCTTTTTCACACCACCACTGCCGTTGGGCTTCGTGGCCGCCGGTTGGCGAAACTTCGACTTCGATTTTTCGATCTTGGAATCTGCTTTCGCATCGGCTTTGGAGTCGCCTTTACGGTACTTCGATTTCGACTTTGGTTCTGGTGGCGTATCGTCATCGGAAATGGCCGACGGCATCGAGAACGGATTGTCCGGCTCTTCGGCGGGCGCGGCAATAGGCTTCGATGACTTCGCCACTTTTGTCGAGGGCGTGGGAGGTGGCGAAACCGGCGGCGCTTCGGCAGAGCCATCGAACGCAAACGGCGACGCGGTCACCACGCTGAGATGTTCCGAATCCGCAACGCTATCGACCGGCGCAGTCGCTGCCCCCGGAATGCGAAACGGATGCTGGCACTTCTTGCACCGCGCTTTCTTCCCCGCCATCCCATCGGGGGCCTTCAGCACCGACTGACAATTCGGGCACGGAACTTCGATGGACATCTAGCAGCCCTCTTCGCACGAGCATCGGAAATGCGAGCGAGATAATGAATAGTCAAGTTACGCAATCCGACGTCTCAACGCAACGACTTTGCGACACATAGTACTTTCCGTTGCAAACGGTGTTGCCGGGTTGTATCTTCGCATGTTGTAGACTTGACCGATGTCCTGCTCGAATGCATTTTGCGATGATCGAGTGGCCGGTTGGCGAACGGGAAAAGGTGCGATATGTGGAAAACAGTCTGGCGGATGATCCCTTGGCGATTCACCCCGGCGGGGATCGCACATCGAGCCGTCGTTGCAGGCACGAGTCTAACCGTCGCGTCCGGCCCGTTCGCGGGATTGAAATACATCCCAAAGGCACACGGAAGTTGCCTGCCCCCGAAGCTCATCGGTATTTACGAGCGCGAATTACACCCCGTGTTTGTCGCGTTAAAAACGGCACCGGTTGATGTGCTGATCGATGTCGGTGCCGCCGAAGGATATTATGCAGTTGGAATGGTGATGGCTGGACTGGCCGGGCAGTCTGTCGCTTTCGAGGCGGATCCAAACGGGGCTGCACTTCTCCGCGACCTGGCCGAACGCAACGGTGCGACGGACCGGGTGACGGTAAAGGGGTGGTGTCGCCCAGCGGATTTGCAGAAAGAATTGACTGCTCATGCTGGTCAACGCGTGTTGCTGATTGTGGATGTCGAAGGTGCAGAAGACGATTTGCTCAATCCAGCCGAAGTGACGGCCACACGAACGGCCGAGATCCTCGTGGAGTTGCACGATTGCTTCGTTCCTGGCGTGACCGACCGCATTCGTGAACGATATACACCCACCCACAACATCACTCGATTCCAGCAAACACCACGCAGCGAGGCCGATAATCCCTATCGTTCGTGGTTGGTTCGCCGACTGCCCGCTCGCTACCGGGCAGAAGTCGTGAGCGAGAAACGGATGGGTCAAATGCACTGGTTCTGGATGCAGCCAAAATGAAAGATTCTGTAATCGTTAAAAACAGTCGCATTTTCCGATTTATTATAGCTTGCAAATTACTGCGAATACAGCTGGCGTGGACTCACCCCCAAGTGACGTGAAGTTGG
>JANXNT010000415.1 GCA_025353985.1 Limnoglobus sp. | reverse complement strand
CCGGATTTTAAAGCGACCGTGGGTGCATCGACGCAACCGACGTTCCCAAAAGGCGTGGGGATTGGCAAGCCGAAAACCGATGGCGTTGCGGGGCACGTCTCGAATACGAAGGGCGCGATCGGCTACGTCGAACTGACGTACGCGCTCGATAAGAAGGCGCAATACGGTTCGGTGAAGAACAAAGCCGGGCAGTTCGTCCTTGCGGACTTGGCGAGCATCACGGCCGCAGCTTCGGCTGTCGTTGGCACGAAACCGACCGAAGCGCCGTACAACTTACACGACCTGACCTATTCGCTGACCGACGCGGCCGGCGACGGCGTTTACCCGATTGCGGCGATGAGTTATGCGATTCTCGCGCAAAAGCAGAGCGGTACGAAGGGCAAGGCACTCGTAAACTTCCTAAAATGGTGTGCCGGTGCCGAGGGGCAGAAGTTTGCACAAGCACGGAACTTCGCGCCACTCCCGGAGGCACTCGCAGCGGCGATTCAAGCGAAGCTCGACGCAGTCGAAGTGGCGAAGTAAACGACGAGCCACCGGTTGAATCCGGTGGGATTCTCCCTCCCCGAATGGCACGAATGTCCCCCGAAAGCCCTACTCCGATGCCGTCCCGAACATCCGAAATGGTGTTCAACGCCCTGACGCGGGCGGCAGGGTTCGCGGTGCTCACGACGGTGCTCGGCCTCATCGCGGTTCTGACGATGCAAGCCTATCCCGTGCTCATCAAGGCGGGCGAATTCCAACTGTTCACAAGTCGTTCTTGGGTGCCGAAACCGCCGGGTGGTGGCACGCCGATCTATGGCGCACTTTCGTTCATTTTCGGCACCGTGGCCACCGCTGTCATTGCGCTCGCCATCGCGATTCCGCTCGGTGTGGCATCGGCGGCGTATCTGTCGGAAATCGCGCCGAGTTGGGTTCGCAAAGTCGGCGCGTTCCTCATCGAATTACTCGCCGCCATCCCCAGCGTCGTCTTCGGTTTTTGGGGGCTGTTCTTCCTCGCACCGCTGATTCAGAAGGCATTCGATGCGCTGGGCGGGCCGAACACGGGCGGTAACGGCCTGCTCGCGGCGGGTATGATTCTCGCGATCATGGTGTTGCCGTACATCACCGCGATCGCGTTCGATGTCTGCCAATCGGTGCCGCGTTCGCAGCGTGAAGGTTCGCTCGCACTCGGCGCGACGCGCTGGCAGACGATCTACTCCGTGGTGTTGC
>JANXNT010000387.1 GCA_025353985.1 Limnoglobus sp. | reverse complement strand
GACGAGGTGCGGTTCGCCGTGGGAATCTTGAACACGCGCAGCCAGTACAACTGCCCGCGATCCGTGAAGCAGAGCAGGTACGCTTTCGTTGAGGCGACGAAGAAGTGTTCGACGAAATCGTTGTCGCGCAGGCCACCTTGCACACCTTTTCCGCCACGCCCCTGCACGCGGTACGTGTCAAGCGGCATCCGTTTCATGAAGCCTTCGTGGCTAATCGTCACAACGTTCGGCTCGTCGACGATCAAGTCTTCGAGGTCGAGATCGCCACCGTCGTCGCAGATTTCGGTGCGGCGGTCGTCGCCGTATTTGTCGCGGATTTCTTCGAGGTCGCTGCGGATAATCGCGGATACTTGCGCATCGTCGCCGAGGATCGTGTCGTAGCCGCGAATCTGTTCGCGGAGCGACTTGAATTCCTTCAAAATCTCGTCGCGTTCGAGGTTCGCCAACTGGCCGAGTTGCAACCGCACGACGGCTTCGGCCTGTTGCTCGGTCATCCGGTAAATGTCGGTGATGCCGAGTTCGCCTTGCAGCGTGGCGAAGCCTTCTTCACCGAGTGCGCGTTCGAGGACGGCGGCGGGCACTTCCATATCTTGCAGGCGAACTTTCGCTTCCGAACGGCTCGGCGACGTGCGGATCGTGCGGATGACTTCGTCGATCGACGATAGCGCGATGAGCTGCCCTTCGAGCACGTGGCTACGCTTCTTCGCTTCGCGAAGCAGGAACATCGTGCGGCGACGGATCACCTGGACGCGGTGGTCCAGGAATTTCTGCATCATCGCCTTCAGCGAGAGCGTCATCGGGCGGCCTTCGACGAGCGCGAGCATTCCGACGCTGACCGTCACTTGTAGCTTGGAAAATTGGTACAGCTGGTTCAGTACCATGTGCGGGTCGGCACCGCGTTTCAGTTCGATGACGAGGCGGACTGGCTCGCCGTTGCGGGCGCTCGATTCGTCGCGGATGCCGCTGATGTTCGGGATGCGTTCGGACTTCACCAACTCGCCGATCTCGG
>JANXNT010000382.1 GCA_025353985.1 Limnoglobus sp. | reverse complement strand
CTCGAATGTGGCATCGTTGCCGTCGTTCGCTTTTCGGACCCTGGCCCGCTCGTCGATGTGATGCGGGCGCTCGCCGATGGTGGCGTCACCGTGGCGGAAGTCACGTTCACGGTGCCGAACGCGATCGATGTCATCCGCGAAGCGAAGCGCCAGTTGGGGGATCGCGTGTTGCTGGGTGCAGGCACGGTCCTGGACACCGAGACGGCGCGGGCGGCGATCCTTGCGGGTGCGGAGTTCATCGTCTCGCCGGCGGTGAATCTCGATGTGATTCGCATGTGCCGCCGTTACGATAAGCTCGTGATGCCGGGCGCGTTCACGCCGACGGAAGTGCTGAGCGCGTGGGAAGCCGGTGCGGACATCGTGAAGGTTTTCCCCGCCGACGTGCTGGGGCCTGCGTTCTTCAAAGCGCTACGCGGGCCATTACCGCAAGTGAAACTGATGCCCACCGGCGGCGTCGATCTCAACACCGCGAGCGAGTTCCTCGCCGCCGGCGCATGTTGCCTCGGAATCGGTGGGCAACTCGTCGATCCGAAAGCGATCGCCGCGAAAGACTTCGCCGCGATCCGCACGATGGCCGAACGCTACACCGCCATCGTGAAAGCGTTTCGCAATCGATGAACTACACTCGCTTGTGGTAAGAACCTCAGGACAAGTGGAGGTGCATTCATGGGCGACGCAATCTTCGGCATGTTCGTGCTGGTGTTTGAAGGGTTATTCCTGCTGATCGAAGTCGTCGGGCACATGTTTGTATCTGTATTCAACGTCTTCGGGCGCGGATCAAAGAATCGTAGTGGTGACAGCGAATGATGAATGTTTAGCCTCGCCGCGTAGGCTCTGCGCAGCGAAGCGCGGGGCGTCTGAAATAAACGTTGCGAAGCGGTACAACACGTGTTGTGGATTGTCAGGAGGATGACAGAATGGCATGGTTACTTTTTCTCGACGAAAGTGGACACGATCACAAGCAAATGCCCTACGAAGTTCGTGGGGGCGTCGCGATTCAAGACTCTCTCAACTGTGGCCGTTCACGCGGGCGATTCAGCAATTGGAGCGAGAATGCTTCGGTTGTAGTCTGCATGAATTCCAAAAGGAATTGAAGGGAAGCACGCTGTTAGACAAGAAGCGGTTCCGGTTTGCCAATCAGGCCGCACCCATGTCGGCGAAAGAACGGCAAAAGCATGCCCAATCGTTTCTGATGAAAGGTTTCCAGAAGCAGAACCCGACAAGCAGCGAGTTCTGTGCTTATGGGCAGGCATGCCTTGAGATGGCCCGCGGCATTTTCCAATTACTTCGCGATCACCACGCCAGTCTGTTCGCCAGCATGATACCTCGCAGCAGCGGTAAGGCGACCGGTCCTGCCGATGAGTTGCTTCGCAAAGACAAGGTCTTTCTCCTCGAACGCTTCTTCTATTTTCTGGAGAAGGAAAAACAGAACGGTTTACTGGTGTTGGACGGTACGGAGAAAAACCTGGATCGAAAGTCCGTGAGACAGCTTGAAGGTTATTTCACGAAGACTAACGCCGGCCGCTATCGGACCCAGTGGATCGTACCGACGCCATACTTCGTGGCCTCAGACATGGCATACCCGATTCAGGTTGCCGACTTGTGCATTTACTGCCTGAACTGGGCATTTCGATTGCCGAACCACGGAATGACGGAACCGGTGCGGGAGGAGATTTGCACCGAGTTCCTCGACTGGCTGTGGAGTCTACAGTTTCACGGCGAAGTTAACAAGGATGGACGCATGTTCGAAACATGGGGTATTTGCTACGTGCCGAATCCATGTGCATCGGGACGCGATGATGTCGTGACAAAATGAAAAAGAGACAACGCTTTTGGGGCCAGCCTTGCGGCTCTCCCCTTGGCCGAGTCTCCAACAGTATATTAGGTTTTTTTCGCTATTAGGTCAAACCCGATAGCGAGAATCATCGAAATTTGCATGTTTCGTTCCGGGCACTGCACTCTTGGGGTCATGTGGCTAAATTATCTCGGAAATGGGCTATTTACAGCTTCGTAGCGACGATCGTTGTCGCGATTACGGCATATGCTTTTGTTCGTAGTCGCTCTGCGAGCGCTTACGACGAGTTGTTCCCTCGCATCGTGCATGGGATGCGGCAAGACGCTGTGGAAGCGTTGCTCGGGCCGCCAACGGACGCGATGACTCCGGAAGCGACGGCACGTATTCTTGAGGGCCGTACGTTCGACGATGTCGATGCCCCGCCCGTGAATTTGCAAGTGATAACGGCGTTATGGTACGATGGCCGGGATCGGCGTATCCGCGTCGAGTTAGTCGATGGCAAAGTCTGGCGGGCCAAGCTCAACGGCCCCGGAATGAGCCGATATTCCGCTCAGTGACGCCCGAGAATCGAATCGATCACCCAACAGCCACGATGATGGACCGCGTGTTCCGAACGGCTATGGTCGAGCATTTCGGTATTATCGCAACCCGCGTCTTCGAGTGCATCGGCCAATATCGGCAGCTTCTGCCAACTACGCTCGTCGTCGATGGTGACGGTCAAATCGTGGACGGTTGAAGTGCGCCACTGCGGGTCGAATTCGTGCAGGGAAAACGGGTTGCCAACGATCTCGCGTACCACACTGGCCTGATTCACGCACTTTCTCGCGGCAACCGGCGTTTC
This sequence comes from Limnoglobus sp., assembly GCA_025353985.1. GTDB lineage: Bacteria > Planctomycetota > Planctomycetia > Gemmatales > Gemmataceae > Limnoglobus. The sequence continues at coordinate 1,468 of JANXNT010000382.1, read as the reverse complement.
TGGCGGTGTCGCTTGCTGCTGTTCCAATTGGCGAATCATGCCAATCGCAGTCCGGGCGAGCGAAAGGCAACTCCCTTCGGAACCGCTCATCGCACGCAACGCGAACGTCAGCATGTTCCCCTGCATTAACTCGTTGAACGTGCTCATCATCGACATTTTCGCGTGGGCGTCGACCGAACGATCTGCGGCCTTCTCGAACATCTCCGCCATGTACGCGGCACCCGATTCGTACGTCGAGCGAACGCGACAACAACCGCACACAATCAGCAGCAGTTTGCGGTCGGCGAGGCGTTTACCCACGAATTCGAGCATCGCATCGGGTTCGTCGTGGTGCAACCATTCGGCTTCGGTCATGGTCGGTCGTTGGGTTTTGCGGGAAGTAGCCGCACGGTGGGGCGGCGGGTTTCGTAGCCCGATGGCGGCGGGAGTTCGGTGCTTCCGCCCAAGTTTGGCGGGGGCAATGGGATACCCGGCGATGGGATAGTATACGGCGGGGCGGCCGGTAATGGGGCCGCGAAACCGCCGGGAAATGGCAGAACTTCGCCACCTTGCGGTTGCGGTACGGCACCCGGAACGGGGCGAACGGTGATGTCTTTATCGGCTTCGTACGTGCGGCCATCGAGCGTCACGAACCGCACCGCAATGCGTACACGCTCGGTGCCCGGCAACTGATCCCACTGTAATGGGATGTAATACCCGGTGGCGAACAGGCCGCCACGCCAGGTGCGACGCAGTTGCTCCGGCGGCACTTCCCAACGGCCAATGGCGGTCTTTACGCCGCTACGGGCAATCTCGAACGCACTCACTTCGGCACGCCCGGGGACTTTCACCGAGGAACCATCATCATCGCGAGGAACGAGCACGATTTGCAGGGCTTCATCGCCGGGCCGGTCGTCGTTGTCCGCACCGCCCGTGCCCGTACCGAGTACGATTTCCTTCAACGGCAGCGTCGGCGCACCCGCACCGTTGTCCATTTCGGAGCCATAACGGGGCGTGCGCGCGTAGGCGTTGTTAAGCGACTTCGCGTTCTGCAACTCGCCACGCGCTTCGTTGAGTTCGCGTTCGCGGGTACGCAATTCGGCTTCGATGATTTCGTAGCGTTTGGTCGAACGGCACGACGTGGAAAAAGTGGCAATCACCGCGACACAAACGAATACGAGCCGACGATACCGCAATGTTGCGCGGTGCCATCGGCTCGTGGGTGTGACTGCGGTGCGCATCCTTGGCGTCCCCACCGCACAGTCGATCCACTGGCGGGGTTTATTCCTTGCGTCGGGCCAATTCTTCGGGCATCCGCTCCAGCACGGCATCGATCAAGCCATACTCCTTGGCTTCGTTCGATGCCATGAAGTTGTCGCGGTCGGTATCCTTTTCCATCTGATCGAGCGTCTTGCCGGTGTGCCGCATCAAGATTTCGTTGAGCCGCTTCTTGGTCTTCAGGAACTCTTTCAGGTGAATCTGAATGTCG
>JANXNT010000376.1 GCA_025353985.1 Limnoglobus sp. | reverse complement strand
TGACATTCAGGCAGATCGTGGCGAGTGTCGGCAACTCGTTGCCCGCCGCATATGAGAACGTGACGTTGCGGAACTCGATCGATTTACTGTGTTTCGGCAGCACGGTACCATCGGCGTTCGTCGTGATTGAAGGGACTTTGTCGTACAGTTCGAAGATGCGATCTGCCGCGACGGAACCCGCTTGAATTTTGGTGTACACGCTCGACAATTTCCGCACGGGGTCCGCAACGGCCACAAGAAACACATAGAGTTGCAACAGCGTTGGGAACGTTAGCAGATCCTCGCTGCTCATGTTCAGGCCGAAGATGCGGCGTTGTTTTTCGATGACGAGATACGCACCGGCGGTGAGCGCGAGGCCGAGCGCTGCGACGCCGAGGAGTTCGACCATCGGCCCCGCGAAGGCGTCGATATTCGTTACTTGCTGCGCTTTGCGGGCATATTCGTCGGTCGTTTTGCGGAAGCGTCGGCGTTCGTACGGCTCCATCGTGAACGCCTTCACTACGCGGATACCGTCAAAGGTTTCGCGGATGATTTGATAAATATCCGACATGCGTTCGAGCAATTTGCGCGCGGCACGGCGCATCATTCGGCTGAGTTTCGTGAGGGTTACTAGCGCGAGTGGAACGAGAATCAGGAACACGAGTGTGAGCTGCCAACTAATGAGGCACGCGGCGATCACGCAGCCGATCGCCTTCAGCGGTTCGACGACGAGCCGCCCGTACAACGTTTTCATTCCTTGGCCAAGTTGCTCCATGTCGTTCGTGAATCGCGCCATCAATTCGGTCGTACCGGACTCCGCCAGTTGCCGTGTATCTTGGTGAATGGCCGCACGGAAAAACTTGTTGCGTACGTCGAACAACGTGCGATTCACGACACTGCCGACAAGCGATTCTTGGAGGAAATCAAAGATGCCTTTGAACAGCACACCGAGAATGACCGCAACCATAATGCAGACGAACGTTTCGAACCGCTCGGTGGGCAGGAAGCGAATCACCTTCGATTTGAGTTCGCGAAGCCGCCACTCGGTTTTATTTGCATCGCGCAACTGTCCTTGTAACTCGGACAGGTCGTTCGTTTTGCGCCGCACTACGTTTTCACGGTCGCTGGCATTCGGGTTTTTCTCCAACTTTGCAAGCTCTTCCTGGAGTTTATCGAGTGCGAGCAACTTCTCCGGGTCGTTCGCGCGTTTGTGATAGTGCTCGATCGATTCGTCGACCCATTCGTGCAGGTTTTTGTTGCTGCTCAAAATTTCGAGAACTGGTAGAATCGCTGAAAGATTCAGACTCCAAAACAGTGCCACCATCAGCGCGCAAACGACCGAAGCCATTAGCCGAATACGGTAGGCCCACGAGAATTTCAGCGTTCGGATAAAACTGCGCATGGTGCGGCCGCTCCGTCGGCCCGGTCCAAGATAGGGTATCGTGTGGGTATACCCGATTTCGCCGAAGCACAGCAAGATCGGTTCGGAGAGCGTATCCCAGCATGAACACCGACCTCCTCCGCAACTGGTTGAATCTGCCGCCGGGCGTGTGGCCACCGGAAGATCGCACGATCTTGGCACTCGCTAACGGGCCTGTTACGGCGTCGCACATCGAAGAATGCGCGCTCGCACAGATGGAGAAACTTCGACCATATCAACTCGTCGATCCGGATCTCGTCACCGAAGGGATGAACCGCCTCGCGCAGGCTCTGATCGCACTCACCGACGAAGCCAATCGCCCATTCGCACCCGTCGCGGCACCGCCACCCATCGATCTCGAAATTTCATTTGAAGTCGCAGAAAGCGTTGACGCCCCCGCGTTGCCAACGATTGCGCCGCTCGTGCTGCCAGTCATTTACGAAGCGGAAATCGTACGCAAACCGAAACGCGCATCGAAGAGCGAACGCAAGCCGACGACGGTCGAACTCGTCGAACCGGACGCGCCCGAACCGATCGTTGAGATCCCCGAACCGCACATGATTCCAGCCGGTGCGGCCTACGTTCCTACGGATCGCCGGAAAGCGTACGCCGAACTCG
>JANXNT010000364.1 GCA_025353985.1 Limnoglobus sp. | reverse complement strand
GGTGGCGTTGCAGGCGGCGTTGTCGGTACAATCGTTCCAGGAGCAGGTACTTTAGCGGGTGCAGGTGTCGGTGCAGTGGGCGGAGCCATCACTGGCGGAATTTCCGGTGCGATTCGGGGATTATTTGCAGACACGACATGGGAGGCAGCCGAAGCGGGCGGTATTGATGGCGCAATCGCTGGGCCTATCGGCGGTGCCGGCAAAGCGATAATGGCAGCAAGAAAAGTGGTAATCGCAGTTGAAGCGACGGAAGCTGTGGCAGTTGCAGTGGAAACGACTGCAATGACCGCGCAGAAAATTGCAGGTACTCGACGTGTGATTGGTGAAATTGAGAAAATCCTTACAAGAGAGCCGAACCATATACACAAGAAAGACTATCAGCTTCTGCTAAAATTGCTAAAGACCTCAATTGGCGAGTAGTGCCAGATCACGATTACAAGATATTGTGCCATACTCAGTCTCTGTTAAAAATGATTATGTCTGACGTAAATATTAACATACCATACCATACGACTAGCCTGAATGGTTTAGCTAAGGTTGCAAAACATGCTAAATAATAATTTGTACTCTGCAATAAATACCAAGATGGTTAAAGCACTGCGAGATGTTGATGCTGTTGCCGAAGAACTTGCGGATTACTGGAGAACAAAGACCAGTCTTCTGGCAGATTTTCAAGGGAATCCGCAAGTCGAAATGATGAAAACCGATGATGACGCATTGTTGAAAGGACTGCTAAGTGATGATGCAAGTGTGCGATGTGTTGCGTTACTAGTTATTAGCACTGGAGCAGGCGATCCACTACAGAAAGCAGTGCCGGTAATTCGCATGATGGCTTTAAATGATCTCGATCGTGAAGTTCAACTACGTGCTCTTGATACACTTACAGTTTACGAGTCGAATATGACAAATAAGCGTGAGTATCTGCGTGATCTCGCAAACCTGGCGATATCAACAGACGATGTCTCGATTCGCCACACTGTATATCTTAAACTGTGTCACTTATCAGAATTTTGCGACCATGCAACATTGGTGTTGATTTTCGGGCTAAAGAATTACGCAAATCCAATTATTTATAACGAAGATCTTGTAAGGCAGTTTGCTAATTCAGACAGCGAATCTGTCACATGATTTCAATTAACACAAAATTTTGCTATGTGTAACAACCCAGAGTATCTGAAACTGAACGTAGGCTGAGTTGCGCGAAAGCGAAGCGGTTGCGAAAGAACTGTTCGATTTCCGCTGCAAGAAAAACATTGAGAAAGGCGAAGTCACCGACGATCCGTTGGTGCTTCAGATGGACCTCGACTTGTCGGCAGTGCTGGAAGGTTTGCAATCGCACGATCCGCTGATCCGCATCAAGAGTCTCGACAAAATTGGAGAACACTGTGAAACTGAAAGTATTCGCTTTTTGGGGTTGGTTCCGAAAAAAACGGCCCGTTGGCGACGTGCATCCCATTGCGAATCCGGAAGCGTGAGCGTATTCGGTTCCGCCGCAGCTTGACGCAGAAATGTTAAATATGACCTATGATAGCCGATACACCGCCCTGAATCGAAAAATCGCCGATGGCCTTCGTCAAGCGGAAGCGTCTGCGCTAGCGCTTTTAGACTATTACCAAGTATCCTATGCGGCAGCAGAAGCATTTACGAATCATACGTTGATATTGCAGATGGATCGATCCGAATTGGATGTGCGGAATGCACTCCAAAGCGACGTACCCGAAATCCGCTTGTTGGCGATACAGAAACTCGATGAGCGATGGAACCGTAACGAGTCGGTGATTGCGGTCGTACGAGATATCGCGATGTCCGATAGCGACATCGCGGTGCAAATACTTGCGGTCTCAACCTTGCAGAAATTCGCAGATCATTTGACGGAGGATTCCGCTTTGTTTCGATCACTTGCAGAATCCGCACTGGCTTCCGATGATGTCACTTTGCGACACTCCATCTATCTCTGTCTTTGTAAATTGTCAGGCATTCGCGACACATATGCATTCGGCATCAAATACGTCGCCTACCCGCTCATTTTCGATGAGTATTTCGTAGAGGGCTTTCTGACGGAATAACAGTTTGAGTATCACAACATTGGAAAGCACTGCAATGGAAAATGATTTTTCGTACATCGCTGCCTTTTTGCGGGTGAAAATTACGGCCCATTCTATTGTTATTGATCGAGTCATGAGCAACTCGGATGAGGTCCAGAGGGCTTTCTTCGAAGAAGATGACTCGAATCGAATCGGCCGGATGATTGCAAATGGTTTCATTTACAATTATCTCAAACAAGCAAGCGGGGAAATTGGGGGCGTCGAAGCAACGGTAAGTATGGACGAAGTACCTTTCGCTGACGCAGAGTTGCTACGGCAGAATCCACTGGTCTCGGTCGAATTCCCTCTGACAATCCGCTTTCATCTGGGCCAATCGTTCACTCCCGAAGAAACTACGGATTGTTTGAGCATGATGTACAGAGATGCGAACACCATCGTAATGTTACTGCCTATTTACTGAGCCTTAGTTTGACAGGGATCATGGCGACATTCCAACTCGCGCTTCGCCTACGTGGCCTCGATAGTCGTCGGGACTCGTGTGGCCGCGGCGGCTCGTCGCGCTTCTTCGTCCAACTCGTTCGCGAACTGGCGTTCGCGTTCCTCGGCGTTCCGCCGCTTGTTTGACTTGGCTGCCGGTTTTGGAGTCGGTTTTGCCCGTGAAATTCGATAGCGGATGAGCTTTTCCGCGGCCTGAACGCTTACTAAGGGGGCTTCGACGCGAAGCTGTTTTCGCAATGCTAACACCGACTCGGCGGCCGCTTCTTCGAGAAACTGTTTCTCGAATTTGCCGAACAATTCTTGCCACTCGATCGCGTAAACGCGAGGCCACTTCTTCACCCTTTGCACGGTCCTTTGCAGTTCGGCGGCAATCATCTCCCACGACGACCCCGCCGCTTTCATGTCCGCCGCTCGATGGATCGCACGCTGCATCCGCACAGAAATCGCCATGAGTATTCCCTCCTATACCAGTTGACCGATCAACACTTCATCGAAAACGTGAAGCTGTCAAATGTTCAGTATGATATTCACGGTCGATGGGTACTCGTCCACACGAAAACCTAAAGTCAAAAAGTTTTAGCTGAATTGACGTAAGTCAGAATTGTGCGACGTGCACGGACGTATTCAAAAGTGTCGCGAAATGACTCAGAAAAGGCGCGCAATGACTCAGAAAGGGCGCGTACGGTCGATTTTTGGTCGCATTGTGACCTAAAAAAGGCGCTACTTGCGGCAAGCGTCCGCATCATAATCTTCGACGTAACCCGCGATACTGATTTGAGTTATGGCAAATGACCCCGAAACAGATCAGCAAAATTCGATCAAAAAGTGGCATTTTGAGACGAAAAAACACCCGAAAAACCAGTTTTTGGAGTGTTTGCAATTCAGACTTACGTCGATTTTATCCCTCGGGATTGCGGTTCGTTTTCTGGTACGGAACGCGAACGCCACGGATGAAGAGTTGATCGACCCGCGGGATACTGAGCGGCACGCCGTAACGAACTTGGCCCGCACCGGTGACGATATCGTCTTGATCGACCCCATCACCGCTGACGCCGAAACCGCCAACGAGCTTGCCGTTTTTGTAGAGCGACGCACTGCCAGGGAAGAAGACGATGCCGTTCGCGTTGTTGATGTCCGTCTTGTCGCGGAAGTTCGTTCCGGGGTTGAACGCATCGTACCCGTAAACGCTCTGATACGCCGACGCGGGCAGTCGCGGGCCGACCTGCAAGCCCGTAAGCGGATCGGCACCGCCATCGAGCAATTGCGAGAACGGCGCAGGCGGCGTACCATCGATACCGAGCGGAAATCGCGGCTCCGCAAGATAGCGGAACGAGCGGTTCGTGAACGCGGTGCCGAGCGGGACATCGTCGATGCGGTCGATCGGCTGCAAATCGTCGGCGTTCGCGTAATAGGCCACGTTGCGTGCCTTGGCGACGGCGACATCGATCGAGAAAATCGTCGCGTCCGGCATCCGGTACAGGCCGACGATCTTCCCCGTTTTGTCCGCAACCGCGAACACCATCCGCGTACGTTGGCCAACCGGCAAACGAATCGCAGCGCGCGTGTCGAAGGCCTGTTCGATGCCGCTATTAATGATGAGTTCGACATCGGACGCGGTGATGCCATCGCCATCGTGCGGCGTCACCAGCCAGCCTTCGGCCGCACGCACGCCATCGCGCAGAGTCACACCGCCCGCAGCGACAATCACCTGGTTTTTGCCATCATTCGGGTTGCCCGTACCGGCCTTTACGGCGACGCCGACTTGCTTCAACACCTTCATGCCGTTGTCCAAACCGCCCGGCCCGAGGACGTCGAGTTGGATGCCAACGAGGTCGATTCGCGACGTGCCAATAACGGGGATGCCTTTGAACCCCGGTGGCAGTTCGACGCCGCCGAGTGCGCCAACAGGCACAAGCCCCTGCAAGCCCCCCCCCGCCGCGAACGCGATGAATTCGGCTTCGAGCGAACGATCCGGTTTCGTGACATCGAACGTGCTGCTCAGCGAGGAGTTTTCTTCGGTGGCATAGCCCGTTTTACCGGGGAAGAACACGCCGATACCGCCGACGATCTGGCCGTTTTTGTAGAGCGGAATGCCACCGGGCAGAGTTGCGATACCTCGCGATTGTGCGCCGGGAAGCAACCCCGATTCGACGCCATAAGAATCGGGTGCGAACAGCTCTTGGCCTAGCGGTACGAAGTTGCGTTCGAGGTTGAAACGCTGGTTGAACAGCACATCGTCGGCGGTGCCTTTGATGCGGTCCAAACCGGGGCCAGATGTCCCGTCGCGGTTGGTGTGTTCGATGCCGAAAAGATCGACTTGCGGCGTGAACGCGATGCCCGGCGGGAAGTGCCCTTTCGTGCCGACTGCGGCCACGAACCCCGGCCCGCGCACCGTCGAATTCGGGTTCGTATCGTTCGGGTTCGAATCGACTTCGCGCTGCGTGATCGTCGATTGGCTGATGAACTGAATCGTACGCGAAGTCAGCGGGGCTTCGTTGTTGCCGAAGAACGCGCCAGTGCGTGCTTTGGCAACGGCACCATCGATCGCGAACACGAGTTTCGCGGGGTCGTTCTGGATCTCGGCGGGTACGCCACTTTCGACGCGCACGCCGAGAATACGCCCGTTGCGGTCGACGATCACGATGATCGCATCGGTCGTGCTCGAAGCCGCAGCGGCACGCTTTAAGAGGGTATCGACGTCACTGGCCGTCATCAGTTCTTGCGGCTGCCCGAGCGAGCCGAACGGGATCGGCAACGCATCTTCGCGTAGCGCCCGGCTACCCGGCGATGCGGTGATCGTGTCCAGCAAACCGACTTTGAACAAGTTATCGCGGCCCCCGTTCCCGGTGAATGTATTCGAACCGATGCCGCCCTTGAGAACGTCCGCCGAACTGCCGCCAACCAGCACGTTCGTACCACCGCCGCCCGCGAGTTTGTTGCGTCCCGTTCCGCCGACAATCGTAGCCGGTATCAGTAACTTCCGCGAAATCAGCACCGTATCATCGCCACCGAGCGCGTTGACCGAAATCGAGTTCACTGCCACGACGGCAAAACGGCCAATTTCATTGCCATTATCGCGAACGACGACATCGGTTACGTCGCGGAAGATTTCGATGCGGTTGTCGAATTCGTTGCCCGTAACGGTGAGCACGCTCCCCGAGAGCGAAGCGACCGATGGCGGCGCGGCCACGCTCGGTTGATCGCGAGTTTCGAGCGTTTCCAACCGGAGGTTTCGTCGTCGCAGCATCGGTCGATCCCCTATCTGCCGCGCGCATGGCCGCACGGATAATCGTTACTATCGGCACGCCGACAGGGGGAACTTGTCTGAATTTTGCAAAACGACTGAAGTCGGAGCTGCGGGTATCCGTTTCAGTATCTCGAGGTATATTTCCTCATGTAGCTGGCCTCCAACACGAGTACCCAATCGCGATGTCGTACAGTGAATTCACTCTGGAAGCGATCGAAGCGCGACTCGGGATCGTCACGCGAGAAGCGTCTTTGTTTCTCGATGCACCGGCGGCCGAAGTTCCCGATTGGCTTCCCGGACTGTTGGCACGCGGAACCCGGCTGGCATTGATTAGCGAGAAGGCACGCAGCGAATTCATTGTGGTTCCGATTTTATTGGCCGCTCGGGAACTCAGCGGCGATCAGTTCGCCATCTACTCTGGGCAACGCTTGGACGTGGACCACGACAAAGGGCTGATGGGCGAATGCGATTTTATTCTCGCCGTTGGGCCTGCCTTGCCGCCGATGCATGCGCCGATCATGACCGTGGTAGAGGCAAAGAAGAACGACATTGAGGTCGGCCTTGGGCAGTGCATCGCGCAAATGGCCGGCGCTCGCAAATTTAACGAAGCGGCCGGTCGCGCGATGGCCCCGGTTTATGGTTGTGTGACGACGGGAGAAACGTGGCAATTTCTGCGGTTGACCGACCAAGTGGCAACGCTGGACCGCGAACGGTATTATTTGGACAACGTGAGCGGGATCTTGAGAGTGCTTCAGGCGATCTTTCAAGACGCGCTAAAAGCCGGGCTGAACAAGGCGTTGTGACGGATGGATCACCGCACCGCCAAATTACCCAATCCGCACGACCGACACTTTCCTTATGTTCCGCACACTTCTTGCCGATAATTGATGAGACTCGCGAAATGAGATCATGCGGAACCGTTGTGCGATGCCCTGCACGGAACGGTTGCGGTGGTGCGGAGACCGTAATGCGAATCCCTTGCCGATACCTTGCATCGACGTGGCTCATTGGGAGCATTGCGGCTTCGTATGCGTCTGGGCAGGTTCCCGTCGTGGCGTTGCCATCGGCGGGCGGTGTCGCAACCGTTGCGTTGGAAGTTCCCAAAGATGTGCCGCGATTGCTGCCGATCCGCGACCCCGCCGAGCGTTCTCTCGAACCCGAGAAGCCACGCGACCCTGCCGAGCGTTCGCTCGAACCGAAATCGAAAGACGAAGTTGCACCGGTAACGTTCGAAAGCGTGCTGACGGCTCCGCCGTTCGACCCGCCACTCGGCTACGCCGGCCCGAGTGGCATCGTCCCGCGATCCGGCCGCAATGCCGAATATATCCCCGTCGAAGACCGTTGGCGGAACGGCTTCCCCAAGTGGGATCGCTACGGTAACGGCGGCAATGCCAGCATCGTCGATGCCCCGTATCGCCTCGGCCGAATCATCGATCCATACAACCAAAACGTGCTCAAGGGCGACTACCCGGTGATCGGGCAGAACACATTCCTGAACCTGACCGGTACGACACTGGCCGTGTTCGAGGGGCGACAAATCCCGACGGCCACGACGCCATTCGAAAGTACAGCACGGCCGTTCACCACGGAATTCTTTGGCCGACCGAATCAGTTTCTCTATTCGCAATTGTTCACGTTTTCCGCCGACTTGTTCCACGGCGACGCGAGTTTCAAGCCGATGGATTGGCGCGTGAAAGTGACGCCCGCATTCAACGTGAACTTCCTAGACGTCGACGAACTCGCGGTCGTGAACCCCGACGTGCGTAAAGGCACGCAACGCGCCCGAACGTGGGGCACGCTGCAAGAGTGGTTCGTCGAAGCGAAGATCGCCGACCTCAGCCCGGAGTACGATTTTCTCTCGGTGCGGGCCGGTTCGCAGCCGTTCAATAGCGACTTCCGCGGCTTCATATATAGCGACGTGAACCGCGGCGTGCGCTTGTTCGGCACCCTGAACGGTAACCGCGATCAGTTCAACTTGGCGTTCTTTCGACAACTGGAAAAGGAAACGAACAGCGGCCTGAATACGTTCGAGGATCGCAACCAGAACATCCTCATCGGCAACTGGTACCACCAGGATTTCCTCTACCCCGGTTATACGATTCAGGGCAGCGTCCACTACAACAACGACGGCCCCGATACGCTGTTCGACCGCAACCGTTTCCTCGTTCGCCCGGACCCGGCCGGTGTGTTCCAACCGCACCGCGTCGAAGTGGCGTACCTCGGTTTTGCGGGCGATGGCCACATCGACCGCTTCAACGTCTCGCACGCTTGCTACTGGGCGGTCGGTCGCGATAGCCGCAACCCGATTGCCGGTCAGTCGCAGTCGATCAGCGCGACGATGGCCGCACTGGAACTCTCGTACGACCGCGACTGGGCACGTTTCCGCGTGTCCGGCATGTACGCTTCGGGCGACAACAACGCGAACAACGGCCGTGCGACCGGCTTCGATAGTATCCTCGATAACACCGTATTCGGCGGCGAATTCAGCTTCTATAACCGCCAGAATATCCCGCTGTTCGGCGTGCAACTGACGCAGCGGAACAGCCTTTATAACGGCTTGCGTTCGAGCAAAATCCAGGGCCAAACGAACTTCGTCAACCCCGGCTTGCAGCTCATCAACTTCGGGTTCGATGCCGACATTACGCCGCGGTTCCGCCTCGTGAACAACGTGAACTTCCTCTGGTTCGACAAAACGAACACGCTCGAAACCTTCCTGTATCAGAACAACATCGCCCGCGACATTGGCACCGATTACAGCGTGTCGTTCGAGTATCGCCCCGTGTTGAACAACAACGTCATCATCATCGGCGGGCTGTCGACGCTCGTACCGGGCGGTGGCTTCCGCCAGCTTTACAACCGCCAAGACGGCAAAGTGAACCCGCTCGTCGCCGGTTTCCTCGAAGTCGCGCTGACGTATTAAGGCACCCGATTCACACTTCGTGGCACGCCCGGTATAATGCGAGTGATAACTCGTTTCCCCTTACTGGAGCCACAATGCGAACTGCGAACCCTGCACTCAATGATGCCGCGTTTCGGTCGGAATCGTACGACTCGCCGCGTTCCCAAACGATGACCGTGAACGGTGCGGTACTGAAGACGGGCATCCTGACGGCACTATTACTTGCGGCGGCGGGCGTCAGTTGGTCGATCGTGTTCCCCAACGGCGTCAGCGACGGGATGAGCGTCAACCGCCCGGCGATGCTCGGTTGCATCATCGGCGGGTTGATCGTCGGCTTCATCGCCAGCCTCGTGATCTGCTTCAGCCCGAAGACTTCGCCTATCGTCGCACCGATTTACGCGGTGGCCGAAGGCACGCTGCTCGGCGCATTCTCCGGGATTTTCGAAGGGCAATATCAAGGCATGGTCTTGCAGGCGGGGCTGCTCACCGTCGGCGTGCTCGTGACGATGCTGCTTGCGTATACCTCCGGATTGATCCGCGCGACCGAGAAATTCAAGATGGGCATAATCGCCGCCACCGGTGCGATTTGTCTCGTGTACCTCGCCACGATGGTCCTCGGTTTCTTTGGCGTCGGCGTTCCGTACATCCACGCGGCGGGGCCGATCGGCATCGGCTTTTCGGTGATCGTCGTCGTCATTGCCGCACTCAACCTGATACTCGACTTCGACGTGATCGAAAGCGGCGCACGTGCCAACGCCCCGAAATACATGGAGTGGTACGGCGCGTTTGGGCTGATGGTTACGCTGGTGTGGCTGTATATCGAAATCTTGCGGTTGTTGGTGAAGTTGCGTAACAGCGATTGATAAAACAGAATGCGACACGCCGATGCTTGCCTTTTCGAATGGTCGATATTTGCCGTTCGCGGAAGGCGGGCTGGCATGGAACGATGCGATCGACACCGTGCTGCGGCGCATTCAGACCGACCGCGATAAGTAACCCGCACAACTTGTAGAGTAATCCCCAACACGATACTGTGAGGGATGAATTGATTCGCTGAATTGCGAGAGAAAAGCAATGCCGTTAGATCTGTTCTCAGACATGCCCGGAGAACAGATTCCACCGGGTAATATGCGGATCGTAACGGGCGATAGTCTTGCGGTGTTGCCCACTTTGGCAGCCGAGTCGGTGCAATGTTGCGTGACCTCGCCGCCGTACTGGGGTTTGCGCGATTATCAACACGACGCGCAAATCGGTGCCGAGCTGACACCGGAACGATACGTCGAAAACCTAGTGGCCATTTTCCGGGAAGTGCGGCGCGTCTTGCGCAAAGACGGAACGCTTTGGCTTAACGTCGGCGATGGCTACGCCCGTAACGGCGGGACGGGCAATTGCGGCCCGAACGCGATGGTCGGCAACACCAAGAAGCTCATTCAAAAACGCAACTGCAAAGTCCCCGACTGTTGGGGGTTAAAGGATCGAGATTTGATGGGTCTGCCGTGGCGAGTGGCGTTCGCGTTACAGGCCGATGGCTGGATCCTTCGTTCGCGAATCACCTGGATTAAAAAAACCGCTATGCCGGAGAGCGTCAAAAATCGTCCCACCAGCGCGACGGAAGAAATCTTCTTGTTTGCCAAGTCGCCGAGCTATTTTTACGACCCCGATGGCGTTCGCGAATCGAGCGACGCGAACCTCCGGAATTACTGGATTCTCGGCCCCGACGCGAGCGGAAACGGACACCCCGCGGCGTTCCCACGAGAATTGGCACGGCGCTGCATTCTCTTGGGTTCACGCATCGGCGATACGGTACTCGACCCTTTCAGCGGATCGGGAACGACCGGCGTGGTGGCCAGTGAACAGGGCCGCCAAGCCGTGCTAATCGAATTGAATCCGAAGTACGCTCAGTTGAGCCTGGAGCGAACGCATCATGGCAAGAAGTCCCGGGTCGAAGCAGTTAATACTTGAGTTCTTCCTGGCGAACATCGGCGTGGTGCTGGAGTCCCGAGAAATTCAGTTCGCCAGTGGCGGGGCGTCGGAATGGGCACGGCGCGTGCGCGAGTTGCGAAACGAGGAAGGCTATCAAATCCTGACGCATAAAGATCGCGCGGATTTGAAGCCGAATCAATACGTGATGCTGGAATGTCACCGCCTTCCACGATTCGCACGCAACATTTCCAAAGAGACTCGCGCTCAGGTTCTCGAACGCAACGGCTACACTTGCCAGATGTGCGGAGTCGCTGCGGGCGACCCTGACCCAATTGGTAGCGACCGAACGGTACGTCTGACGATGGGACACATCATCGATAAATCGAAAGGCGGCGAAGATACCGCACAGAACCTGCGATCGGTATGTACGGCTTGCAACGAAGGCTTACAGAACACGTCTCCACCAAAACCGGATCGGCTGCACTTGCTCGCGCAGATCCGCCGTGCCACTCGCGACGATCAACGCGCGGTATTGGAATGGCTCCTTCGCAAGTTCGGTATCGATGCGAAAATCTGATTGTCCCCGTTTTACCAAACACACCGCAGTGAATTCAGGTCTTTTCTGCGGCTCCTTGCCTTCCTGGTCTGGCTGTATTTCGAAATCTTGCGGTTGTTGGTGAAGTTGCGTAACAGCGATTGATAAAACAGAATGCGACACGCCGATGCTTGCCTTTTCGAATGGTCGATATTTGCCGTTCGCGGAAGGCGGGCTGGCATGGAACGATGCCGGGTTTGTCGGTGGCGTCACGGTTGTCGATAACGCCCGTACCTACCGGCACCGATTGTTCCGCTGGAACGATCACCTCAAGCGGTTTCGACGCGATTGTGCCCGTTGTTTCGTGCCACTTCTCGCCAGCGATGTGGAACTCACGGCCATCGCCCAAACATTGATTTCCCACAATGCCACGCTCGATGGCGAACTGCAAGTCGTGACGTTTGCCACGCCCGGCCCGCTCGGTTTTTACGTAGGAACTGCGGAGAACGGTCCGCCGACGCTCGGTATGGTGACGTACCCCGTACCGTTGGCGCGCTATCAAAAATTCGCAACCGAAGGTGTCGCACTCGTCACCGTGGGAATGCATTCCACCGCTTCCGATATTCTGCCACCGACCGTGAAACATCGCAGCCGAATGCTGTGGCATATCGCGGATAATTTAGCGAAATCGACCCCGAGCGCCATTTCGCTGCTTTCCGACGACGCGCTCGGCACTCTTACCGAAACCGCCATCGGCAGCCTGCTCGCGGTCGTCGATGGCAGCGTCATTACCCCACCGCGTTCCGCCATCCTCGACGGCATCAGTTTGCAAGTGATCGAAGAACTCTGCCACACCCACAACATCCCATTTGCCGAATCTCGGCTCCCACTTTCCGCAATCGCTCCAAGCACCGAACTGATGCTAACCGGCACCGGCTTCGGCCTCGCCAGCGTGCGCTATCTCAATGATGTCGAATTGCCCTGGCCAGGGCCGATATACGCGAAGTTGCAGAACGCATGGTCGGATTTAGTGCGAATCTCGTAACGGCAGCAACCCGTTGAAAATCGACGCGAGGAACGCTGTTTGCTTCGCGCGAATGGCGCACTATCTTTCGCGGTATGAATGCCACACTCGAAACACCGCGATCGACGAATCGCGAGGAACGCGCCAGTCCACCACTGCGGTGGGCCGTGGTTGGCAGCGGGTTCCTGGGTATGGAAATCGCACGGCAACTGCGCGCGGCAAATCACGATGTCACGCTCATCGAACGCGCGCCGAACCTCGGCGGGCTGGCCGATTCGTGGACCGTCGGCGATGTGACATGGGACCGTCACTATCACGTGATCCTGATGTCCGACCTCCGCGTGCGGGCGCTCCTCGATCGGCTCGGCCTCGCCGATGTGCTCCGCTGGGTCGAGACGAAAACCGGCTTCTATACCGATGGCAAACTCGTCTCGATGTCCAACGCAGTCGAGTTTCTGAAGTTCCCGCCACTGAGGCTCATCGACAAGATTCGCCTCGGCTCGACTATCTTCTACGCATCGAAAATCCGC
>JANXNT010000362.1 GCA_025353985.1 Limnoglobus sp. | reverse complement strand
AGTTCCTGACCCCCGAAGGCGAAGAGGCCGAAAAGAACAGCAAATCGCTGCAATTGCTCGAAGAGTACACCGGCCGCGTGAAGAAAGATAACCTGCTGGCATTGTTCACCGAAAAGCCGCTGATGCACTCGGCACAGATTCAAAACCCCGCCGCGAACCTCACGTTCATCGGGTCTGACAAGTGCCAGTCGTGCCATCCGAACGAATACAAAGTGTGGAAAGACAGCAAGCATAGCCACGCGATGGAAGCACTCGAAAAGTACGCGAAACGCCCGAGCAACCGCCAGTTCGATGGCGAATGCGTCGTCTGCCATACCGTCGGCTTCGGATACAAGAGCGGTTACACCAATGAAGAAAACACCAAGCACCTCCGCCACGTCGGCTGCGAAAGCTGTCACGGGCCAGGAAGTGGCCATGCCGGGCTGCCGAACGATAAGACCTTCCTCGCCGCGATGAGTTCGTGGAAAACGCTGCCCACCGATATGCTTCCCGACAAGGAAACGGTCATGAAGCTCGCCGCCGTCAAACTCGGCGAACCGTCACCCGTGCAAATGACCGCCAAGCAACAGTACACCGCGACGGCGATTTCTTCGATGTGCATGAAGTGCCACGACCCCGAGAACGACCCAAACTTCGATCTTTACAAGTACATGCCACAAATGTGGCACTCCGGCTTCAAACCCGTCGCGAACGCAGGTCTGCCACCGAACGCGAAGTGATGAGTCCGCGGTCGACAAACAACCATGCGAACGATGGAGAGAAATGTTCGTTTTGCAAAAATAGCCAACTTCAAAACCAGCGATTCGGGCTATGTAACATCCACTCGCCTTACTCGGCCTCACTTGAAGTGAACTTGAACAACGTAAGGGTGGGTAAGTTTGTGGAAGGTTCGGGGCCAACGGTGAGCGTCGGAAAGGAAGGCGTGAAGTGAAGAAAAGCCCTGTGAGTTTACGGGGCTTTTTCGTTTTGTCAGTTAGGCGCTGATAGGAAGACTGTCTAAGTTTGCCTTTTCAGACTGAACGTACTTTATCGCTTTGGCAATATAATCGGCTTCCGTCAAACCTGGTTCGTAGTTGGCATCGAGGATTTCGGCAATCGGTTCCGACCCTTCCAACGAAACACGGACGTGTGTCGTTGGGAAGTGAGGAACTTCCTTAAGCGCCTCATTTAGGGCACGAGGATTTTGCAAGCCCCTA
>JANXNT010000360.1 GCA_025353985.1 Limnoglobus sp. | reverse complement strand
CAAGGAGAGGGTCGGCACTTTTCGTATCGTCGTTCAATACTGCCTGACAAATTGGGCATTCGAGCACGTGCTCCGCGATGACTTCGGTCGAATCCGACCCCAATTGACCGAGGCTGAATGCAACCAGTTCTTCGGAATCCGGGCACGAAGTACCGTGCATGAATGCGATCCTCACCTGGCGGGATAATCATCAATCGAGCAAACCGTCGAATTCGCTGCGGAGCCGACGAAGCAACCGACCTTTAATGACATAGATGTGCGCGGCAGAGATTCCAAGGTCGCGCGCCACATCGGTAGGTGCGTGACCTTCGACGACCACCCGCCAGAACGCCTGCCACGTGTGCGGTTCCACCGAATCCTGAAGCAGTGTCACGGCCCGACGAATGAGCAATACGCGATCCTGCTCCTCGTCGGCCGCACTCCGGTCATCGGCGGGCAAAACGACTTCGTTGAACCGCTCTTGTACCGACGATCCACCCTGCCCCGCTGGCTGCCGCGTTTGTTGCCGACGATACGCAAGTAATTGATTGTGCGTGATACCCCAGAGCCAGCCGCGAAACGAATTTTGCCCGTTCTCCGAACGAAACTTCACGACGTTTCGCGACAGTGCCTTGAAGACTTCCTGCGCGACATCGGACGCATCGACTTCTTGCAGACCCGCCCGCGTACACCACCGACGGACCAGCGGGTAATACAAATTCACCGCACGACCCCACGCCTCACCATCGTCGGCACGCAGCCGACCAAGCAAAGTGAGCGAGGTGATATCGTTCGGGGCAGGCACGGAGTCACTCTCCACGGAATCATGACGAAGGCAGGATTGTTATATTACTGCATTCGCGATTGGGACGACATGACAGCGCGCATGGAAGTACCGGCAGCAATCCAACAGGAAAGTGAATCACTTACGCTCGCACCAGTCGATCGCGATTTTCGCTGACGTTCTTCGTGGCGTTGCGCGTATCGACCACGAGTTTCGCTTCGGCAAGAATCCAGCCGTAATCGTACGCGCTGTGGTCCGTGGCGATCAGCACGCAGTCTTGGGCTTGCAGATACTCGGCGGTCAGCGGCTGGCTTTCCATTTTCAGGTGGGCATAGTGCCGCGTCGGGGGCAGGTTCGGGATGTGCGGATCGTTGTACGTGACGGTTGCGCCCTTCTTCAG
>JANXNT010001358.1 GCA_025353985.1 Limnoglobus sp. | reverse complement strand
TGGCCACCGGCCCCGATGGGCTTACGTCCGACGAAGTGAATGTGCGATATGCCGAGCATGGGCCGAACGTGCTGGCGAAAGATCAACGCGCCGGTATCGGCAAGTTGTTCTGGCACGCGGTCATCAACCCGTTGGTGATTCTGCTCGTGGTGCTGGCGACGATCTCGTTTGCCACCGGCGACGACCGGGCCGGGATTGTCATGACGTTGATGATCGTTCTGGGCGTCGGCTTGAAACTCATTCAGGAAGCGAAAGCGGACAGCGCCGCGGCGAAGCTGAAGGCGATGATCTCGGTCACGGCAACGGTTGTCCGCGATGGTACGCCGCGCGAAGTGACGGTCTCGGAACTCGTGCCGGGCGACGTAGTCAAACTGGCGGCGGGCGACATGATTCCCGGCGATGTCCGCATCGTGACGGCGAAGGATTTGTTCGTCACGCAAGGGTCGTTGACCGGCGAAAGTTTCCCCGTCGAGAAGTTCGAGACCGAGAAAACGGCGGCCACCACAGCGCCGCTTGAGCTCACGAGCATCGCGTTCCTGGGTACGAGCGTCGAGAGCGGTTCGGCACTCGCGGTCGTCGTGGCCACGGGTGCCCAGACGTACCTCGGCGGCATGGCCGAGACGCTCTCCGAACAGACGACACTGACCGCGTTCGACAAAGGCATCGCACGCTTCACCTGGCTGATGCTGCGGTTTATTTTGGTGATGGTGCCGCTCGTCTTCTTCATTAACGGCTTTACGAAAGGCGAGTGGACCGAGGCGTTTTTCTTCGCGGTTGCCGTTGCCGTCGGGTTAACGCCCGAGATGCTACCGATGATTGTGACGGTCTGTTTGTCCAAAGGCGCACTCGCGATGAGCCGCAAAAAAGTCATCGTCAAACGGCTCAACGCGATTCAGAACCTCGGCGCGATGGACGTACTGTGTACCGACAAAACCGGCACGCTAACGATGGATCACGTCATCTTGGAGAAGTATTGCGATGTAGTGCTGAAGGAAGATCAGGGCGTGCTGGCGATGGCGTATATCAACAGCCACTTCCAGACCGGGCTGAAGAACGTCCTCGATCGCGCGATCCTCGCGCACACCGAGACGCACGAGCATGCGGCCATCCCCAACTACACGAAGGTCGATGAAATCCCGTTCGATTTTCAACGCCGCATCATGTCGGTCGTCGTTCGCACGCCGACGGGGCAGGATCGCATTATCAGCAAGGGAGCGCCGGAGGAGATCTTCCCACGCTGCAAGAAATTCGAACTCGATGGCGAGCATTTCGCGATGGAAAGTTTGCTCATCGTCGAACTGAAACAGGAGTACGAACGACTCAGTGCCGATGGCTTCCGTGTACTCGCCATCGCAAGCAAAGACGTGGCCGCACACGGTGCCGTGGCGGGCGGCGCGACACCGTATTCGAAGGCCGACGAATGCGACCTGATCCTCAACGGCTATGTCGCGTTTCTCGATCCGCCGAAGGACACCGCGAGGGCGGCGATCAAGGCACTGGAAGGCCACGGCGTCCGCGTCAAAGTCGTCACGGGCGACAACGATTTAGTGGCCCGCAAAGTCTGCAAAGAGGTCGGGTTATCCACAGAGTTCGTGTTGCTCGGCAACGATGTCGAGAAGATGACCGACGAGCAATTGGCCGACGCCGCCGAGAAAACGACGCTGTTCGCCCGCGTCTCACCAGCCCACAAACGCCGCATCATCCTCGCATTGCAATCGCGGCAACACACCGTCGGTTTCATGGGCGATGGCATCAACGACGCGCCGGCACTCCGCACCGCCGACGTCGGAATCAGCGTCGATACGGCGGTGGACATCGCAAAAGAATCGGCGGACATGATCCTGCTCGAAAAGTCGCTGATGGCTTTGGAAGAAGGCGTAATCGAAGGCCGCAAAGTGTTTGCGAACATCCTGAAATACGTTCGAATGGGGGCGAGCAGCAACTTCGGCAACATGTTCAGCGTGCTCGGCGCAAGCGTGTTCGTTCCATTTCTGCCGATGGCACCGATCCAGATTCTGGCGAATAATCTACTTTACGACGTGAGCCAAACCGCGATCCCGACCGACGATGTCGATCCCGAACAAGTCGAGCACCCGCGCCCGTGGGACATCAAACAACTGACGCGATTCATCGTGTTCATCGGGCCGATCTCGTCAATCTTTGACTACACGACGTTCTTCATCATGCTGTACGTTTTCAAATGCTGGAACGTGTCGTCGCCCGAGGACGCCGCCTACAGCGAGAGCCTGTTTCAGACCGGTTGGTTCGT
Source organism: Limnoglobus sp. (assembly GCA_025353985.1). Taxonomy (GTDB): domain Bacteria; phylum Planctomycetota; class Planctomycetia; order Gemmatales; family Gemmataceae; genus Limnoglobus. The sequence goes on along the minus strand of JANXNT010001358.1, from coordinate 8,239 downwards.
CGAGAGCCTGCTCACGCAAACGCTCATCATCCATATCATTCGCACCAACAAGATTCCATTCCTTCAGAGCCAACCGTCGTGGCCGCTGATGATGATGTCGCTCATCATCATGACGTGCGGCATCGCGATCCCATTCACCCATCTCGGTACCTACCTCGGCTTCACGCCACTGCCGCTACTTTACTGGCCACTACTCGCGATCACACTGCTGAGCTACGTCGTCCTGACGCAACTCGTGAAAATGTGGCTATTGCGGCGAAAGTGGATATGAGATCGACCATTCGCGATTTCGCAAATCTTACAACGTGCCGATCACCCGCGGCACTCGAAAAACGGAAATTGGCAAAACGAACGCGATAGTTCGATTGCGGATTCGTTATCCAGACGCGCCCGAGCGCTAGTTTTGAAGTTGCGCGTTTTGCGGGGGGTACGACGAGGAACGTCTAACCCAGGGCTGTCAGATTTAACCCCGTTGGGGTAAGAACTGGCTACGCATTTACCCAACGGGCAACGCCGTGAAGGATTGTTTGGCTTGAATTTCGAGGTTCTTCCAATGGCACGAAGTATCGATTCTTTTCCTCTTCTGGTAGCCGCAGGTCTTTAGCCTGCGCGGGGGCAAATACCCTATAAAACCTGTCATGGCGAGTCTTCGAGACGTGACGCGAGTAACCGCAATGGCTTCGTTTTTTACGTAGCAGATGTCGTGAGACTTCTGACGCAGCGACTTCTCGCATCCCGAAGTCTCACGACTTCGACTACGTCCGAATCGCCCGGCTCTTCGGTCCTGACTCGTGCCAGCCCGCCGCGCGAGTTTTGAAGTTGCGCTATTTTTGCAGTACGAACATATCCCTCTTAAAATGCAGGCGATCCGCGTCCTGGAGGGATTTTGTAGGGGCACCTCTTGTGGGTGCCTTGGATGAATCTCCCCGCTTCTGGCGTAGGAACCGGCCCCCACAAGGGGTGCCCCTACATGAGAAAAGCGCAACTTCAAAACGCGCGAGCAAGGGGCTTCCACGGTCAGTAGACTGCGTCGAGTTTTCTGCGGGTTCCCCTTGCGCAGCGGGCTGGCACGAAAAGGTAATCCCGCGTTGGCGAACAATTCTTGGCATTTCGCGACGCGCCGCAGTTCGGCTGGGGAATATCTTGTCGGAAGCCCCTTTCACGCGGTGTGATTATGACCTCGCTTCTCAAAACGCTCGTCGTTCGCGATCCGGCTAGCGATGCACAATTGCTCGGCCGGTTCGTGCGCGATCGCGACGATGCGGCTTTTACCGAACTCGTACGGCGACACGGTCCACTCGTTTTGGGTGTCTGCCGCCGTGTGATTCCAGATCGACACTTGGCGGACGATGCCTTCCAGGCGGCGTTCGTCGTGCTTGCCCGCAAAGCGGAGAGCGTGCAGCCCGACAAATTGGCGAGTTGGCTTTACGGCGTTTCGTACAAGGTGGCCTTGAGGGCGCGAACCATGGCCGGGCGACGCGCGAAACACGAAACGCTTACTGCAACTTTACCCGAAACGCCGGTGCCACCTGACCCGGTCGATGATGGCGTGCTCGATGCCGAGATCGCGAATCTACCAACGCTCTACCGCGATGCGGTGGTGCTGTGTGAATTGCAGGGCGTCAGCCGACACGATGCTGCGAAAACTCTCGGTATTTTGGAAGGCACGCTCAGTAGCCGTTTGGCCAAGGCTCGCAAACTATTAGCCGTCGCGCTGGCCCGTCGTGGCGTCACGATGCCCGCGACACTTGCCGTAACCACCACGGTGACGCTCGAACTCTGCACCGCGACGGTGCGGGCCGCCACCGGCACGCTCGCACCGCCACTGGTCACCACTCTCGCGAATGGAGTATTGCGAACCATGTTGCTTTCCCAATTGAAACTCACCGCCGTCATCGGGGTCTGCGCGGCCATGTTGCTGAGCCTCGGCATCGGCAGCATCACCCGCCCGGAAGTCGCGATTGCCGCACCAGTGCCGGTGCCGATGGAAGCCAAAGATGAAGGGCTGATCTGGTTACACCACGCAAAAAGCGGATTGCTGACCGCGTACACACCCGATGGCAAGAAAGCGAAAGAGTTCACCCTGAAGGACGGCCGGCGTTTCCTCGGCATCACACCCGACGGGCAAAAAATCGCCTTCCAAGGCAAGGAAGGCAAGCTCCCCGCCGAGAACGAGAAGACCGGATTGACTGTGCATTTGCGCGATGTGAACGATGAGATAGTGGGTGAAGACACCGGGTTTTCGCTCAACGATGGCGACACGTTGATTTGGTCCCCCGATCATCTGCAAGTCGTGCGCTGGCGTAGCGCAGACGTCGATAACCAGATCGTACACATGCACGTGTTGTTCGATTTGGCGAGCAAGAAGGAATCGAAGATCGAGTTGCCGGCCAACCACTACATGCGTCAGTGGTCGGCGGATGGGAAGACGTGGCAACTGCACGAATACGTGCGTGCCGACGTTCGCGATGCGAATTTGCCGCGATACCGGATGATGTCCGTCCCCGTCGGCGGCGGCAAGCCGACGCCACTATGCGATAACGCTTCGCTCCTATGGCTCGATGCGACCGGCGACGGGCAGACGTCCATCGGTTTCGGGCACGGCCACACGAACCCAGCAAACGAGAATGAAGACGCCACCTATCGCCGATGGTTCCGGGTGAACGCGAAAGGGGAAGCCACGCTCGTCAAAACGTTCGACGAGTTCAACACGATTGAACTTCGGCTTGCCCCGAACCGCCAACGTGTGGTTTGTTTAGGTCAAACGAGCGCCTTCAATGAACCCGGCAATTCGACGCTGCTCCTGTACGACCCCGATGGCAAGAACGAACGCAAACTTCTTACCATCCCACACGAAGGCAAGCCAACGACCTTGCTCGGCTGGTACCCCGCGAAAGTGGCTACGAAGCGGATCGCGCCGGTGCCGAAGGCAGAACCCGACATGGGGCTGCTCTGGTTGCACGACACCGAGGCCAAAAAGCTCATTGCCAAGTCGCCCGATGGGCGAATGCACAAAGAAATCGATCTGCCCGAAGGTGACCACTTCCTCGGCTTCACAACGGACGGCACGATGATTCTCTTCGCCGGCAAGGGCGGGAAAGTCGCCGATTCCAACGTGACAGAAGGGCTGACACTACATCTGCGGAGTGATTTCGTGAAACCCGAAGGTATCGACACGGGTCTCGGGTATGAGCCGAACGATCAGTTCGTACTCTCATTCGACGGAAAGCAGATCGTACGTCAACGGTTAGACAAGATCGGCAAAGATTTGTCCAAACACGAGTATTCCCACGTGCGATTTGATGTAGCCACTAATATGAAAACCAAGATCGACTTGCCCAGCGACCATCAACTGATGCAATGGGCGGCAGATGGCAAGACGTGGCGTGTGGTCAAAAATGTCGACGAGCAATGGTTTTCCATGCCCGCTGGCGGGGGGAAGCTGACTCCGATCCACGGTGCCGATTCATGCTTGTGGCTCGACCCATCCCGCGATGGCAAGACTTACCTCGCCGTTGGGGATAAGGCGCTGTTTAACGTCGACGCCGCGAACGGGAAAGCGACCAAGATCGGGGCATTTCAGAATGTGGCATACGTCCTGGCGAGATGGTCGCCGGACGGCAGGCGCATCGGCTGCATGAAGTACGACTCCGATCCGAAAAACCAACGGCCTTGCGACTCGCACCTGCTTCTATTCGACGCCGATGGCAAGAACGAGAAGGCGCTGCTGACGATTAAAGACGATGGCCAGAAAACGCGGTTTCTCGGCTGGTATCCGACCATCAAGTGACGGGGAAGTTATGGCGGTGACGTGTTTGAAAAATGTAATTTTCCCGATTTTGCGCTTGCATTATCCAACGAAAATGGTTGGAGTATCTCTATCCGAAACCTCTTCTCGGATATTTCCCGCATTTCTGAGGTTAATATGTCTTCTCATACTTCTGTCGGATCGCGTCGTGGGTTCACGCTCATCGAACTGTTGGTGGTGATCGCGATCATCGCCATTCTCATCGGTTTGCTTCTGCCGGCGGTGCAGAAGGTTCGTGAAGCGGCCGCCCGCGCGAAATGCACGAATAACCTCAAGCAGTTCGGCGTCGCACTCCACGCCTACCACGACGTGAACAACGGACTGCCCCAGGCGTACACGTATCCGCCGACGACCGCCGAGCCGTTCGTACACGCATGGGGTACGCGGGTGTTACCGTACATCGAGCAAGGAAACTTGTTCAATCAGTACGACCTCAAACAGCATTTCTTTGCGGGCACGAACGTGCCGGTGATTCAGAATCAGATCAAGACGTTCCAGTGCCCATCGACCCCGAATGCGGATCGGTTGAACACGACGCCAGCCGGCGTGATCGCAGGTATCCCTACCTATCAGGCGGCGTGCAGTGACTACGCACCGACCAGCGGCGTACTCGGCAGCTATTACGACATCGTTTTTGGGCCAGGAACTGCGGGTGGTGACCGTCACGGCGTCATTCGTGCCAACATCAAACACGGAATATTGGCGATCTCCGATGGAACTTCCAACACGATCATGCTGTCGGAAAACGCCAGCCGAAACGACATTTACCGGAATGGCCAACGAGTCGCGACTGGCTTGAATCTCGGTGGCGGATGGGGTGATGCGATCAACGGCGAGAACTGGTACGGCGGCAGCCTTCAGGACGGTACCAGCCCCGGAGCATGCTTGATTAACTGTAGCAACGAATATGGCAAGGGAATGTACAGTTTCCACACGGGCGGGGCGAACGTGGGCTTGGCGGACGGTTCCGTGCGATTCCTCACGAAAAGCACCGACCCGAAGACAGTCGTGTACTTCATCACGGCTGCCAAGGGTGACATCTTCACGGAATAGGAAAACTCGGTCGTGAACTCTCCCCTCAGTCTCACACGAGATCGAACGATATGGCCACGTTTTCGCCCGTTTACCCTGCCGTACACCGATTGCTGGCAGGGGTTTTAATGGCCAGTATGGCACTCCTGGTATCGTCCTGCGGGAGCGGGCGCAAGTCGTGCTACCCCGTAACGGGGACGATTACCGTCGACGGCAAGCCCGCCGTCGATTGCATGATCTTGTTTTATTCGAGCGACCCGGCCGATCACGATGGGCCGAACCGCGTACTCCCATTGGCGATGACCGACGAAAACGGCAAGTTCAAGTTGTCGACGTTCGAAAGCGGCGACGGCGCACCCGCAGGCGATTACGCGGTTACGTTCACGTGGCGGGAACGATCCGGCTTGCTGAAAAGCCAATTCGATGGCCCGGACCGACTCAAAGGCAAGTACGCCACCAAGGAATTGTCGGGCAAGACGGTCACGATCGAGAAGAAGCCACAAGACTTACCGACATTCGAATTGAAAACGAAATAAGCACTACGAAGAGCGGTTACAACCGTGTAACCGCTCTTCAACCAGCCACTCACTTCTCCGCTTTCAAATCGAAATCGAACGGTGGATTCGATCCCGGCTGCACGTCGGCGGAGAGACCGCTCGATTCGAGCTTAGCGTATTTGTTTGGGATCGTGGCGGTTTCCTTCGGCGGGGCCGGTGCGGGTTGGGCGGCTTTCTTGCTGACGTTGATTTGCGGAATCTCTTCGCCCGGCTTCATGAATCGCCCTTTATTCACGGTCACTTTGTACGTGGCCGCTGGCAGTCCCGAATCGCGATAGCTGACGAATTCGTAGTGGCCATCGTCGTCGGTCGTGGCCGTTTGAGAGATCCCGACCCCTTTGTTATTGAACGACACGGTAGCCGCAGCGACCGCCTGGCCACCCAGTGTCACGCGGCCTCGGACGGTTCCCCGTTGCGGTTCATTCGATCCGCAACCCAGCATGGGGACCAGCAGCAATATCAACGCGCAATTCCGGTAACTGTTCATGGTAATGAGAGTGATTAGGTGTGGGATGGGTTCAGAAATCGGAGCCGTCACTCGTACGGCTCCGCAAGGATTTGCCGGTTAGAAGTCTTTGAGCACGTTGCCATCGTCTCGATTCGCAAGGTCGTACAACGTCTGCAAATCGATCGAATCTCGGAGGAACCGAACCGAGCCATCGCCCATCGCGGCATTCACGCCGCCAGTGTGCGCGGAAACGAGTGGCTTGTTTTGGCCATAAAACGTATCGCCGACGCCGACGTTTTCCCACGTCCGGTTGTTGATCGCGTACCGTAACGTGGTGATGTTCCATGTGCGATTGTCGCCATCGATGCCGCCCATTAGAAACGTGTGGCCGTGATCGCTACGTCCGTCCAGTTTCGCTTTCGCCGAGTTCCGGCACCAATCGCTTTGCTCGCTAACCATCATCGTGTTCGAGGTGCCATCGGTAATGCTGGCGATCCGTTTCGCTTGCTGGTCACGTGGGAGTAGTGGCAAAATGCCGCCTCGCGAAACGATCCCCGATGGCGCGTGCATTTGGTTCGCGCCGTAGTCGATTGCGGATTGGTGGCCGACACCGCCCGCAATGCCGACGTACGTAGGGCGCACCAAACCGAGCGGACACGTGCCCGCTGTAGCATTTAAGGCATCGTACGTGGTCGAAGGGCAAAGGAACGTCGAGATCGTCGCTCCGTTAGCGGCCGCGCCATTGATGTTGTTGAGGTAGAAAATCCCGGTGTGTTCTTGGTTGCCGCCGGATACGCCTTTGAGATCCATCTTGCTGTAGATGTTGTTTTGCTCGATGTGCGGCAAAACGTGAACCATCCAGGAGACGCCGTGCCCGCCGAGTGCCGAGCCTTCGCCTCCCGCAGGGAACCGTTGGATCGTGTCATGGTAATTGTGTAGGCCGAGACCGAGTTGCTTGAGGTTGTTCGTACATTTCGCACGGGCTGCCGCCTCGCGGACTTTTTGCACGGCCGGCAAAAGCAGGCCGATAAGAATCGCGATAATCGCGATCACAACCAGCAGTTCGATGAGCGTGAAGGCACGACGCGCTCGATGCAACGAAGGGGAAAGTAACATGAGGCACCCGGTACATGGGGAACGAGAATGACGGAGCGAAAATCTCACTCCAGATCCCTTATACCCGTCTGTGACTTTGGATGCAATCGTTTGTGCAAGAAAATTCCAATTTTAACGATCCCACGCCTGTCGTCGTCTCGGCCCGGCAATCGACCGCGTTTCTTTCAGAAACTGCGATGCCGCGAAGAGCACGAACCCGGCGATACCGACGCCGATGATCGCGGTCGTCTGCGGATCGGCCTGACGGGATTTCGGCGAACGAACGGCGACCGCCGTTGGGTTGTCACAACCGCCGTCGCCTCACGCTCCCCGTGCCGATGTCACCGAGACGATCAGCCCGCACGCCAGTATTCCGGCTAGACAAGATTTTTTCATATTGACCTCAGTATCCAGTCGATCTGCGTTGTTTGTCGTTGGTAGTCTATTTCACGATTCGCCATTCCGATCTCGAAATTTGCAGCCTATTCAGAAAATCCGGCACCAACCGCCTCGCCTGCCAATCTTCTCGTGTCTCGCTCTCATCCGCGAATCCGTAACATAACCGCTACTTACTTCCAGAGGATCGAGCAATGTCACAGGCAGTTGTCGGCGTGAAGAATCGTCAGCTTTTTATTAACGGTGTGTGGTGCGATTCTTCGACGGGGAAGACGCTCGCCGTCATCAACCCGGCCACCGAAGGCAGCATCGCCGATGTCGCCTTTGGTAGCCGCGACGATTGTCGCAAGGCGATCGCCGCCGCCTCGGCTGCATTCCCGGCATGGATGAAAACAACCGCCTACGATCGCGCGAAGATCCTCAAAAAGACCGCCGACCTGATGCGCGACCGCGCCGATACCCTCGCCCGCACGCTGACGATGGAACAAGGCAAACCGGTACCCGAAGCGAAGGCGGAAGTCTTGCACTCCGCCGACACCTTCGAGTGGTTCGCCGAAGAAGGCAAACGCGCTTACGGCCAGGTGATTCCCAACAGCGCCCCCGGCAAACGCCACCTAACGATCAAGCACCCCGTCGGCGTGGTCGGTGCCATCGGCCCGTGGAACTTCCCGATTACGCTGCAAGCCCGCAAGATCGCCCCGGCCCTCGCGGCCGGTTGCACGATCGTCTGCAAGCCCGCCAGCCAAACGCCGCTCTCGCTGATCGGCGTGTTCGAGTGCCTCATCGACGCGGGACTCCCAGCAGGTGTGGCGAACCTCATCATGGGGTCCGCATCGGAGATTTCGGACGAATTCATGTCGAACCCGGCGGTACGCAAAATCAGCTTCACCGGTTCGACCGAAG
>JANXNT010000345.1 GCA_025353985.1 Limnoglobus sp. | reverse complement strand
ATGAAGAATTCGTCGAGATTCGAGCCGAAAATCGCTAAGAATTTCAGGCGTTCGAGCAGTGGCACCGAGGGATCTTGCGCTTCTTCGAGGACGCGACGGTTGAATTCGAGCCAACTCAATTCGCGGTTGATATACAACGCGGGGTCATCCAAATTCACACTCATCGCCAACCTCCGGAATACGCAGGAACGGATATCTTACGAGGCGAACGCGGTGCGTATTTCGCTGGCACTTCAGATCGCGTTTTGCGTCGGGAACGGATCGCTTTCGTATGGAAAAGTCAAAAACCCTAGAAAATCGCGTGGGTTTTTGTTGCAGGAACAATGTTTCGTTTGTAGAGTTTAGACGCATGGCATTGATTTGCCCGTGTTATTGTTCGGTCATGAGGACTGCCGTTCGTAGAAAGTGAGTCCATCATGAACTGCTCGATGCAACGCAAATGCGTGTGGGCGGCCCTTGCATTGTTCGTTTCCCTTTTGTTTGTCCCCACTGCATCATCTCAGACGGCGTTTGGGAACGGAAATCTCGTCGTGTTGCGTGTCGCAGACCGAACATTGGGATCGGCCCAAAGTGTGCAAATTCGAGAATACCGGCCGAGCACGACAAGTCTCGGGACGGCGATTCAGACAATTGCCATTCCGTCGAGTTCTACGGATGACAATCGATTTACAATTTCTGGAAGTTCCACAACTGGTGGGAATTTATCCCTGAATCCAAACGGTACGATCACATTCGCCGGCTATCGAGCCGCGATGAACGACCCCGCTCCGACCATAACACTTTCGGCTGACGTAAATCGTGTGATCGGATCGCTCGATCTCTCGACGGGTATCGTCAATACGAACATCAGTACTGTCGCATTCAACAATTTGCACTTCCGTAATGTTGCGACTGCTGACGGCGTACACTTCTACCTTTCCGGTCAAAGTGGCTCCGTGCAAAGACTTCCTGCAGTACAGTTCGCGACGGTCTTAGGAGGTTTACCCAACATAGTCACGACCATCGCGGCGACCACTCCACTCGTTGCCAACACCAACAATTTGACGCAAATCCAAGTTGTGAACGGCAATCTGTTCGCTTCGTCTACAACTGGGACACCGGGCCGATCGATACACCAAATCGGTACGGGATTACCTACGACGACCGGGCAGACCTTGTCGGCCAGCTTTCCTTCGCAAACAGCAACTGACCAATACAACAGTTTCGGTTTCGCTCGCCTCGGTGCGGGCACGAGTTGGAACAACACCGGTTTCGACACGATCTACGCCGTAGACAACGACACAGCAGCAGGTTCGACGGTGCAAAAGTGGAGTTTCGACGGGACGACTTGGAACGCAACCGGGAACATCAGCGTGTTCGGTGCGAACAACATCACAATTCGCAAAAACTCCGCCGCCAGCATTGATCTGTTCGTCACAACGCAAACCGATGTCGCAGCCACGCTTTCGACCATTCGAGCGATCACCGACACGAGCGGTTTCAGCGGCACGTTGTCCGGATCGTTCACGACGATCCTTACCGGGACGGGCAACGAAGGCTTTCTCGGGATTGCTTACACACCCGTTCCCGAACCGGGCACCGTTCTGGCGATCTCTGCGGCAACGGTAGCACTCGTTGGTGCCGTGCGACGACTGCGTAGTGGCAAACGGAAACCTAACATGGAATAGCCGCCGATATGCCCAATCCGAAACTGTCACGATTCGGCCCAAAACTCGCTCTCATAATTGACGTAAGTCCGAATTGCAAACGTTCCAAAACTGTGTTTTCGGGTGTTTTTTCGTCTTAAAATGCCAGTTTTTGATCGCGAATTGCTGATCCGTTCAAGGCGATTTTGCCGGATACCCTGATCCTGTCGTGGGTTGCGTCGATGGTCCTTCGATT
>JANXNT010000327.1 GCA_025353985.1 Limnoglobus sp. | reverse complement strand
TCGATGCGAGCGCCGCGGAAGCCGTCGAGGTCGCGCATCAATCGCGAAAATGCTTCGCCGCAAGCCTTGGCGTCGCCGCGCGGAACGAGTAAACCTTCGCGTTCTTGGCGGATGATTTCCGGATTTCCGCCAACATCGGTGACGACGACGGGCAAGCCCGTTGCCATCGCTTCGAGCAATGTCAGCGATGCCGCCTCCGATACGGAGGTCAGCGCGAAGGCGTCGGCGACGCACAGAACATCGGGGACATCGCTGCGGATGCCGAGGAATATCACGCGGCTTGCGATGCCCAATGTGCGCGTGAGTTCTTCGAGTTCGCCGCGCAGTGGGCCATCGCCGACCATGAGCAAATCGACATCAGGGATCGCTGCGGCGGCGAGTGCGAATCCGCGAATGAGCATGTTCTGATCTTTGACCGGGTGATGCCGCGCGACGTGTACGATGGTCCGCCGCGCCGGATTCAAACCGAAGCGCTGGCGCAGTTCCGACTTATCCGCAACGGTCGAATAGCGGCTAACTTCAATGCCATTTTCAATGACTTCGATGCGAGCGCCGCGGAAGCCGTCGAGGTCGCGCATCGCCTTCGCACTGAACCCGCAACAGGCGTTGACGGCATCGGCGGTGCGATCGAGGACGATGCGATTGAACGCACGACGGTATGGTGAAACAATGTCCGGGTAGTGCCGGCCGTGCTCAGTGAGAATCAGTCGCGGCATGGGGCGGACGAGCGGTTTTGCGAACGCCGAGTAGAAGAACGGCGTGTATTGGTGCGCGTGGACGACATCAATTTTGCGCTTGCGGATTTCCTTCGCCAAGTTCCACGATACGCGAAAATCGCGACCCGGACGGCGATTCAAACAAACGAGATCGCCGCCGTTCGCGAGGTGTTCTTCGCCGAGTTGGCCGACGCGATCGAGGCAGAACACCGTCGGGGTAATGGCATCACCCAAACGACGAATCGCCTCTTTTACCAGCACTTCCGCACCGGCGACTTGCATCACGTGCAAGACGAAGCCCACGCGAATCGGCCGCGACTGCGGTTCGTCCGGCACTGACAGTGGGGTGACACTCATCGTTGCGGAAACCCCGGTCGGGTCTGGCCGTTGGCGGGTGCGGCCTGTGGCATCGGTCGGGGCATCGGGCCACGTGGTGGCGGTGGGGGTTGTTGGGCACGCCGCGCCTGCACATTCGGCATCGGGTATCGCGAGCCGGACCACTGCCCCGGCAGGTTTTCCTTCACCGTCGTATCGGTCGCGTTTAGCAATGCCCACACTTGCGTACCGATGAACAGCAGCAAGTACGAAATTTCAAATACCTCGAGCGACAAGAACGTCGCCCCAACGAGGAAGCTAATCAGCGAGCATTCGATGCCGCCGAGGATCGCGGTCGCACGCATCGATTCAGGATCGGTGCGACGCCAGAGCCTTCGCCTCGCTCGCCAGATCGAAATAAATGTCGCAATTACCATGCTGACGTAAATCAGTAGCGCGATCCAACCGCTGTCTGCGGCCACTTGCAGGTACAACATGTGAATGGTTCGGCCTTCCATGTCAGCCCCGCGCTGCTTCATTTCCTTGTTCGAACAGCGAATCCCCGCGCCGAAAATCGGGTAATCCCAGGCGATCTCCTTCGCGATTCGCCAACTCAATTCGCGGGCCTGATAGCTACTATCGACCTCGCGTTTTTCGATACTAAAGAAGCGATCCTGAATTTCCTTACCCGCCATGAACGGCAACGCAAATACGCCACACATGAGGAGGAACGCGAAGAACTTCTTGTATCTCGTGTACAGTAAATAGAATGGCAACGCGACGATCATCGACCCCATCGCCCCGCGCGAATAGGTACCGAGCACCGCGTGAACGATGATGGGGATGAGTATCAAGAACCCGTAGCGGTACCAGCCTTTGGTCATCTCCCATGCGAAGTAACAGAGCGGCACGCCGAGCGCGAGCATCAAGCCCGCACCGTTATTATCGAGGCCCGCGAAACCACGACTGTATAAGATGAGCTTACCCGTCTGTAGATAAATCATGTTGGCTTCATATGCGATATAGCCGACCGCCGTTACGACGAGCATGAACAATCCCCATATCTGCGTGGGGGTTCGCACGACGCGCGATGCGAGGTAGTACATGGCAAAGATTTTGAGGTATTCGCCGAACCATTCTTCGGATGTGGCTTGATCGTTCGACCGCGCATAACTGCAAACGATCCAGAACGCAAACATCATCATCAGCTTGTGGGCTAGCGTAAACCTGGGCCGATAGCGCATCAAAGACGATTCGCGTTTACCGAACGAAAGGACGCCAAACGACCATGCGATGTACCCGACAATCGCCGACCCGGCGACGCAGAACGACCATGGGATCGACACGGGTGCGGAGTCGAGCGTCCATTTCCACAAGAATTGCGGGCGGAGAATCGCATAGAAATAGTAGAGTGCCACACCCGCGTAGGGCGTCCACCAGAACGAACTGACGACCCCGAAGAATGTCAGTGCGATGAGAAAGAGATATTGTTTCATGTCTGTGCGCGAGGTTGCATGGGTATTCGATGCTTAACGTACGGCAAGTACATTCACTTTGGGCTGCGATTTATACGACTTTCGAATGCCCGCCGTCACAATGTCCGCACATGCGGACCATGTATGATGTTCGACCACCCACGAACGAACATCGCGGCCGAGTTGTTCGCGTTTTGCGGTGTTCTGCCAAAGCTCAACGAGTGCTATCGCCCACTCGGACGGCGTGCGGTACGCGGATATCGGTGGTTGCCCGTTCAGCCCTTCCACCACTCGCGGCGTGGCGATTGTCGGCATTCCCATCGCGGCGGCTTCGAGCAATTTATTCTTGATGCCGCCACCGCTGACAAACGGCAACACGACGACGGCATTCGATCGCACAACGGTGCGAATGTCGGGCAAATCGGCGGTGACGCTCACGCCATTCTTGCCGTGAAACCGCATCACTTCCGCACCCGGTTGGAAGCCGTAAATGTTAAATTTTGCGTCGGGAACTTGTGCCCGCACCTTCGGCCACACGCGATTGCAGAACCATTCGACCGCTTGAATATTCGGGCCGAAATCGAGCCGACCCCAGAACACGCAACTGTTTTCTGTCGGCGTTTCGTCGCCCGGCGCGTAGTAATCCGCATCGACCCCGTTGGGAATGACGTCGTTATTTCGGCAACCGATCAGCCAGAGAAACGCTTTCGCGTCGGCCTTGGAAACCACCCAGTTGCGGTCGATCAGCGGGCGATACGCGCGTTCGTACATACCCTTCAAAATTCCGTCTTTGGCTTCGTGCCACGTCGATTTTTGCAGCACGCGCAGTTGCGACCAATGGTGCCAAACCCACTCGTCGGCCGCATACCAAATCTTGGTCGTTTCCGCGGGTAACGCCCCGAGGTACGGCAGCACGTTCAGCCCCGAAACCACGACGGCATCCGCACGAAATTCCTTGGCGACACTCGCCACCCACTGGATACGTTCGTGCGAAATCCCCCAATAACTGCGGAATTTTTCCTGCCATTTTGTCAGCAGGATCGGTGTCAAATTCACGTATTGATTGGTATCGCGGAAGCAGAATTCGGCTTCGAGGCCGCCGTTCGCGGTCGCATCGGCAGGCGATGCGTCGAATGTTGCGAGTGCGACCGAGTGCCCCGATTGTGCCAAGGCCTGCATCATGTAAAAAGTGTGAACGTCGTGCCCACTCGAGCGCGGCCACGCCATACGCTCTTTAACGAATAAGATCCGGTTCGCATCCGTGCTGTTTTCTAATGACACCAGTCGTTCCTCATGGCAAATAATACAGATTTACAACCGCAGAGTGCGCAGAGAACGCAAAGTTAAAACTCATGATTTCTATTCTCTGCGCACTTTGCGTACTCTGCGGTTAATATCTTGTTCGTTCGCACGCTTAGTGTGCCCCGCGTCCGCCTTCGATTCGCACCAGTATCGGGTCGTCGTGAATCAATCTTGGCAGTCCTGTCGTAGGCAAAAGCATCGGTTTGCTTGCCGAATTCTCGCCTGCGTCGCGGCGGATTTTCCAGGTGGCGTACCCGCCGAACCAGCCACCGAGCAAGGCAAAAAGCACGTCCGAAGGCTCGACGAACCGCGTCGGTAATGTCAACTGACCGAACTCTAGCACACTCGCGATCAGGCCGGTAATAATCGCGCCTGCGAATAAGCGCATCCGTTTGGATGCATCCGATAATGGCCCGATGGCGGCGACGAGGACGCCAAATATCGCGAACAGCAAGGTCTTCACGATCGCCTGCTCGAGGCTGTATAAATAGTTTCGCTCGCTGGCATTCGCGAACGGCATCCAATTGATCGCCTGCCACCGCCCCGGCACGATTGCCATGTTGAATTGAAATGGGTTCCAGTTGATCAGGATGAGCAACAACCCCCACGCCTGACCGTAAATCAGTGCGGCTTCGAGTTCGATGCCATCGCCATTCGCTTGTTGAATCGTGAGTTGCACTAGCGCCCAGCCGAACCAGAGCGAAGCGCCGCCTATGAGCGCATCGGTCACACTCGGCGAGCGTGTTTTAATTGTGAGTTGCGCCGTCTCGATGAGCACCCCGAGGATTAACCCGCACAATAATACGAGCACACCGAGCGGAATTCGTCGCTTCGCTCTCGTGCGGGGAATGCTGCCGAGCAAGACGCCGCCGATAAAATATAGCCCCGCGACTTCGAGCCACGATTGCACTTTCGACCACGGTTCGACGACATCGGCGCGGTTCAGTTCGCCGAATGGTATCACCGTTGCATTGCGGTAATTTCGCGACAAATCCGAGCCACTTACCGAAATGTCGAACGGCATCAGTTGCGCGATAACGAGTATGCCGAGATAGGCAATCGTCAATCGTCCCGCCGTGCTCTGCCAGGTCGCGCCGTGGCGACTGCCTTTAAGCGTGTCGGTCAGTGTCGCACCGATCATCGTCCAAAGGAACATTCCGATCGCCGCGCCGATCGCTTGTGCGACGATGTCCGAAAGCGAACAAGTACGCCCCGGAAACCAGAGTTGGCTGAACTCGACACTCGCCGCGAAAAACACGCACAGTGGCCAGACGGCAATGCCCGTCCATGCGGTCGCGCCGGGGTTCGGGCGGCGATCCGCACGCAGCGCGGCCAGCAAAAAGAACCCGAGCGGCAGCCCGAGCAAGCCATTCGCGAGGAAGTCCGAACGCGAATCGATGCCAAGCCGTGCGGCGAGAATTTTCTGAAATTTCGCGGTCGCATCCGAGAACGAAAGCGTGTGATATTCGAACGGCACGAGGCTACCGTAGACGGTGAACGCCATCACGCCGACCGCGAACCACCAATACACCGGTGCGATCCGGTTTGGCACGGGTGAGGCATTCACGGCGCGACTCCCGTCGGTTGGGGAGCGGCCGGTGGCAGATCGTTTTTGTCGTTACTCGGTTGTTCGGGTACGATCCACTGTGCCGCCGCCGTCGCGGTTGCGGACTTCAAAATATCGTCGCGATCCGGTGCCTCGGGGACGACGAATAGCCAGTCGATGAGCTTGAGTTCCAGCCAAAGGAACGCCAGCGCGAACGGCATCATCAGCCAGCCCGCAAAGTCGTGGACGATCTTATCGCCGAGCCACTGCCAACCGGCAATGTAAACGAGTGCCGTGATGGTAATGCGAATGATATTCGACACAATCGAGATCGGTATCGTCGTGAGCACGATGGCGATTCGGTCGCCGATGGGCCGTGCGAGAAGTAGGGCCATCGCGGTGCCAATCGCGACGAATGTCAGCACCATACTGAGGCCGGAACAGGCCCATTCGACGCCGAGACGAACATCGCCGACATTGATGACGGTCCCACCTTGCCCGGCAATGTACGACGGGTAGCCGATCGTTTGCAGTAAGAAATTGCTTGCAGTCGTGGCAATTTGACGCAGTTTGAACGTGAACAAAATCTCGAATCGGTCGGGCAACTTTACCATAAAGATGAGGAACGCCAGACTCGGCCACGCCCAGTGCAGCCCTGCCCGCCCGAGCAGTAACGCCACGACACCGCCTAACGCGAGTATCAGGCTAACGCCCTGGCAGAACTCCTTCGCGATGTTCGTCATCCCTGCCCAACTCGACAACGCAACACCGAGCACGATCGGCAGCAAGCCCCAATACTCCGGCCATTCGACCAACGGCGGCAGTTTCGAACGACGCACCCATAGCAGATATGCCGAAAATAGCGGCACGAGGAACCCGTGCGAATAATCCGCCTGATTGCTCCAGACGCGTATCATGTCCGCGATCGCCGTGTGGAACGCGAACAGCAGCGAGACGACGAGCACGCCGAGCATGATTCGCCACGATCGCGAATGCAGAATCTCGGCCAGAGGTTGTGGTTCCACGGAGCAGTCTCAAACAAAGGTCACGTCGGCAAACTATCCGTTAGGATATGGTTAAACCGCAACCTCGGACGCAGAACCTCGCAAACTTCGCGCAAATGCAACAGATCGCAAATGAGGTATCTATCCACGACGCATAGGCATAGCACAGCGATTCCCGTTAGCCCGACGCGCAAGTTTTGAAGTTGCGCAATTTTGTCGCTTCTCTTGCTTTGAAGTCGTTTTACACACAAACACCTTGCGTAAGCGTACCGTGTTGTTGCTGAGGGTTCGCACAGCACTACGTGCCGCGTTGC
>JANXNT010000324.1 GCA_025353985.1 Limnoglobus sp. | reverse complement strand
CGCCCGGAACCGGCAAGACGTTTTTCGCGAAGGCGATTGCCACCGCAATCGGTGCCGCGATTCAGATCGTTTCCGGCCCCGAACTCAAATCGAAGTGGGTCGGCGAGAGCGAAGAAAACCTGAGGCAGATCTTCCACAAAGCGAGGCAGTCCGCCCCATCGATTATCGTTTTCGACGAACTCGATTCGTTCGCCACCGCACGCGGTACCTACAGCGGTAGCGGCGTCGAACACTCGATGGTGAATCAGTTGCTCACCGAAATGGACGGCTTTCGCAAGGAAGAACTCGTCTTCGTGGTCGGCACGACGAACTTCGTCGAAGCGATCGACCCTGCCCTGCTCCGCCCCGGACGCTTCGAGTTTCACTTGCACATTCCGTATCCGGAGCCGGACGATCGCCGCGATATTTTGCAGATTTACAACAAGAAAATGCGACTGGATATGACCGACGACGCGATGGAGTACGCGGTCAAACGCACAGGCGATTTCGTTGTCGGGGCGGCAGGTGGCACGCGATACAGCGGCGACCACCTGAACGCGCTTTGCCGCTCTGTGGCCCGGATTCGGCTTCGCGAAAACGAAGCCGGAGATACGACGATCCCGCTCGTGGAACGTGCCATGACCGAGTGGATCGAACGGCCCAAGCTGACGAAACCCGAGGAAAACGTACTCGCCACGCACGAAGCCGGTCATGCCGTTGTCGCGCTATTTTGCGATCACGCACCGCCGGTGGAACGCATCACTATCGCGTCTGAAATGAACTGGGCATTCGGCTACGTTCGATATGCGGACCCCGCACACAAGTACATTCAAACAGTGAACATGTACCTCGACCTCATCTGCGTGGCACTCGGTGCGCGGGAGGCCGAACGGCTGTTGCTCAACGATCTTTCACTCGGTGCAACCGGCGATTTGAACTCGGCCACAAGCATCGCACGCGAACTCGTCGAGTCGCACGGCCTCGCAGGGGGTAAGCTCGGACAGGTGCAGTTCCTCGACATGCAGACTGGCCGACGCCGGCAAGACTTGGCCGCCGAGACACTCGCTGCGATCGATTCCCGCATCGCGGAGATCCTCGAAGAACAACGATTACGAGCGGAGACGATCGTGCGCGAACAGAGGGCGCTAATCGAACTGTTGCGTGACATGCTCATCGAGAAGAAGACCATCGACAGCAAAACGCTCGGCCAGCTCATTCCGCGAACATCGGGCGTCGCGTTACTTCGGGAGAGCGCATGGCACAACTAACCATCGTGTTGCGGCGCGATCCGCAATCGGGCAAACAAAACATCATCGTCAAGCTCGATTCGGACGCCGATTCGTTGCCGATCGAGCACGAGCAGCTTCACCGAACGCTCGTCGAAAAGCTCGTGGGCAAGGGCATTCCGGCTGAAGATCTGGGCGAAATCGTCATCGAGCGCGAACCGGTTTCGCAGCCGGCACCCAAGGTCGCCGAGCCGACCGAACCGGAACGGACGAAGTCCGCACAAGGGCGATGATCGCACATGATCCTTCAGTTTCCCAACGAACACACGCTACGGCTGGCGATGACCTCGGGCATTATTTCCCCAGACAATCTCCTCGCACCGACCGCCTATGATGTGGCTGCCGACGGCCAATATTATCTGAAATACAGCGGAAAACTGCTGAAGAAACTGCGCGACGATCTCAGCCGATTGAACGTCCTCACATCGAAACAACACCCGACTGACAGTGCGATGACACCCGCCGCCAACTGGCTTGCGGTCCTACCGTTGTCGCGGAACGTTGGCCCGTTGCAACTCGCGGCCCAGACGCCGGTGCTGTTCCAAATGCCATCGGCGACGTTGCCGATAATTGCGGCAGAAATGTTGCGTCTAGGCAACGACCGTCAAAGTTTTCGCTGGATCGACGATGCCGAAAAGTCCGCATTACTCCGCGTCGTCGGGCCGCCGTATTTCACGCTGTTACGCGCGATTGATGCGGACAAATCCACACCGATCCGGGCGTACGTCGAACAGGCTCCTCGAGTATGGGTCGAACTCGGCTACCATCATCCGCTAATCAATTCGATTCACGTGGCCGACGATCAGACGCTGTTAATATGCGCGCCACATTGCTGGATATTCCTTGCAAACCAGCCATTCCAGGATGTCTACGAGTTCGCGCAGTTCACACTGCCGCACTCACCGGAGAATTTTCACGATGTCCGCAGCACGACGGAAATCACGGTACCACTTCGTCTAGTTCCCGGTGATGCGGCCGACGTGGCGGACTTTTGGGTGATCGCAAATGATGGCGTACGGCAACTCGATTCGTTCGTTCGCGGGGCCGACGAACGGCTACTCGAACAACTATTATTCGCGGTTGCGACCGGGCCGGACAATCGCGAAATTGTCGTTCTGAAAACGCGACCGTCGCGGAAATCTCCGCCGATTTTGACGCTGAACGACACGATCGCGTACAAGCCATACTCGCGGCTGCCGAACTTGTACCACCCCGTGGGATTGCGATTACACCCGACGATTCGCCGCGATGTGGTGGCGAAACTGTTGGCCGAAGATCGCGAGAAAATCGTCTGGCTCAGCCCCGGTAGCAATGGCACGTTTACG
>JANXNT010000314.1 GCA_025353985.1 Limnoglobus sp. | reverse complement strand
AAGCACGAACGGGCAAGGCCCCACGTACATTCGACCACTCAACGGGCCAGGCCAAAACTCGTACCCCGCAGCACCCGCAGGCACGGCGGACTACGGCTCTGGTTTGCCCGCACCAACGGTGACGTACCCTGACGCGGCAACGGGTCGAACGAAGCTCACACCACCGGTCACGGCTGGCCCCGCAGGCAAAACCGCACCGACGGTTCGCCTCGCCTCAGCAATCGAACCCGTCGTGAACGTGCCGTCGCCGAAATTTACCGTTGAGCCGCCCGCACCGACTCTCAAAATGATCCCGCCCTACGCGAACCTCGCACCGCGAGTCCCGTCTCCGACGTTTGGCACACCGCTACCACCGCCGAAGTTGACGGTCGAATCGTCGATGCCGACCGAACCCAAACCACTGCCGTTGACCGCACCCATCCAATACGGGCCGACACCGCTAATCCCGGTGTTGACGGCACCGCCTGCCATCGCGATCATTCCTCCGGTTGTGACGCCACCGACGCTAACGCCATCGAGTGTGCCGAGCGGACCGGCGATGCTCATGCCGGTGCCGAGTATGGCCGCCGAGTCACTGGAAGCGAAAGCACCGACGATCCGCACCGCATCCAGTCCGTTCCCGACGACGCCGCAATCCGCCAAGAGTTCGCCGACGATCGGCCTCGAAGTGATCGCACCGGAGACGATCGGCGTCGGGCAAAATTTGACGTACGAATTGGTCGTCCGCAACACGGGAGCCAGTTCCGTAGCGAATGTTCGCGTCGAAGAAGAGATCTCGACGGGGGCGAAATTCGTATCGAGCGAACCGAGCAGCGATCGTTCCGGCGAGCGCCTTTCGTGGACGCTCGGCGACATCGATGCGGGTGGTGAAAAACGGATCAAGATTACGGTCAAGCCTGCCGATGAAGGCGAAGTCCGAAGTCGTGCGATCGCCACATTCACGACGGCAACGGAAGCCCGCGTCAAAGTCACGCGGCCAAAAATTGGCCTTTCCGTCAAGGGAATCGAATCGGCCCGCGTCGGCGATGAAGTCGCTTTCCAGATCCGCATCGCGAACACGGGAACGGGTACCGCTGCGAAGTTGATGCTTCAAGCGAAACTCTCCGATGGCTTGCACCACCCGCAAGGTGGCGTCATCGAAGCCGAGATTTTGAACCTAACCGCAGGGGAATCGAAAACGATTACCCTCCGCGCACTGGCCACGAAAGCGGGTGCGCATTCGTGCTCGATCGTGGCATCCGCGGACGGTAACCCGGCGGAAACGACGCAAGCGACCACGACGGTCGTCGAACCGATCCTGCAAGCCAAGCTGACCGGCCCGGCACGCTGCATGGTACGGGCAGAGCCAGAGTTCAAAATCGATCTGGCAAACCCCGGCACAACAGGGACCGATCCGGTACAAGTATGGGCCGTCGTACCCGAAGGCTTCGAGTACATTCAGGCGAGTGATGGCGGCAACTATCAGGCGGCTAGCCGCACGGTGATGTGGAAACTCGCCGCGATGGGCACCGGCTCGACGAAATCGCTGACGATGAAACTGCGTGCGGCGGCGGCCACCGAAGCCACGATCAAGATTGTCGCGCAAGCGGCAACGCCCGTTCCGAACGCAATGGAAACGAACGGCGTGATTCCGGCGGGTGGCCGTGGGGCGGGCCGGGTTCTCGAAGGGAAAGCGGAGGCGACGGTGAAAGCCGAAGGTGTGCCCGCGATCCGCTTCGAGGTGATCGACATCGAAGATCCTGTCGAGGCTGGTAAAGAAGCGATTTACGAAATCAAAGTCGTGAACCAAGGCACGGCGGCTTGCACGAATGTCATCGTCGCGGCCACGCTCGCTGAAGGTACCGCAGCGACCGGTGCAACGGGACCGACACAAGCACGCGGCCAAGGCCAGAGCATCAGCTTCGACGGCATCGCGTCGCTGGCACCGAAACAAGAGGCCTCGTTCCGGGTTCGCGTCAAAGGCAACCTGGCGGGCGACTTGAAATTCAAAGTTCAGTTGACGTGCGACGAAATTCGCACGCCGATCGTGAAAGAAGAAAACACGCGATTCCTGAAGGAATAGCAGTGTGGTTGGTTGGTCCCGACTCGTTTGGGGAAGCGAACGGGGCTGACCTTGAGTGTTGGTAATGACAGTGTTACTATCCGGCGGCACGACGGGGACACGTCGGCACAGGCCGCACGGAACGGAATTCATTGCCATCCGCGGAACTTGTCGGGAAGCACCGTGGCTGGCAGGGGGAGGGAGTCCGTTTATGAACGCGACGCGAACGATGGAACGTACCGAAACCGTGAAAATTCACATTCGCTGGATGATTCGCCGCGATATGGCGGACGTTCTGAAGGCGGAGCAAGAGAGCTTCGATTATGCTTGGACCGAAGACGATTTCCTCCGATGCCTCCGCCAACGGAACTGCATCGGAATGGTTGCCGAGACGAAAGATCGCGTCATCGGCTTTATGATCTACGAACTGCACAAGAGCCGGTTGCACGTGCTGAACTTCGCGGTGGCACCGAATTTCCGGCGATCCGGAATCGGCTGCCAGATGGTCGGTAAGTTGATCGGTAAACTTTCCAGCCATCGACGGTCGAAGATCACGTTGGCCGTGCGTGAGCGAAACCTCAGCGCGCAATTGTTCTTCCGCCATCAAGATTTCAAGGCGAAGCGGGTTCTGCGGAAATACTACGAAGACAGCGGCGAGGATGCGTTCTTGATGGAGTACCGCATCGACGACGCGATCGAAGAAGCGGTTGCACCGTTTAACCGGATCGCGCAGTTCGAAGAGAATTAAACGGCTGACGCACGGCGAAATGAAAATCTCGAAGAACGGCCCGGTCGGGAGCACGATACGTGCGACCGGCCGGGCCGATTGTATATGTGGGAGAGCAATCATGAACGCATTCGGTAGCCGATTCCTGCGACGAGTGTTGGCAGTCTTCGTTGCGGTGGCACTCGTCGGCTTCACCGTTCTCGGCCGGAATCGCTTGGCGTATGCAGACCCCGTTCCCGTAATTGTATTACCATCCGCACGCAACGTAGAACCGCGCGTCGATACTGCGATTATCCAGTCGCGGGCCATCGTGCCGCCGTTGCCCGCGCCGCCGATCTTTCGCAGCGATGCGATCCCGAATCGTGCGTCCGACCTCGCATTTCCCGCATTGAAAGTACCAGAATTACTCGCGCCATTACCCGTACCGCCAGTGAAACTATTTCCAGATAAGAAGCCCGAGTTGCTACCGCCACCGCTGGAAATCGTACCGATTCCTGTGCCAGTGCCGATATACACGGAACGGATCGCGCCCAAGGTTTCGCCAGTCGTCGTACCTGCCAAAGAGAATCAAAATAAGCTTCAGACTTATGCTCCCACAGTGTGGG
>JANXNT010001340.1 GCA_025353985.1 Limnoglobus sp. | reverse complement strand
AGCAGCAAGCCGATGAGAATCGCGATGATCGCAATTACGACGAGCAGTTCGATTAGCGTAAAGGCTTTGGTTCGTCTTAGAATTCGCATTTTAGTAGTCCAGATAAAGGTTGAATGTCGAATTATTGAAGGGATTCCGTTTTATTAATCGTCGAAGTTGACGACGTTCCCGTCGATTGACTGACCGAGCAGCGGATGAAGCGTACCGAGCCATCGGCAAGGCAGCCGTTCATACCGTGTGCATTCCACCCCGGCTCCGGAGGAGTTTGGGGATGAAAAATATCAGTCTGGAATGCTGGCAACTTGGCCATCATTCCAGTACCAGAGATACATGCAGATCGTGGCGTTGATCGTGTTGGCAACGCCGCGAACGGAACCGTCTGTCACCAAGACGGGCATGACTCCGTTATGAGGCGATGCCATCTGGGCTTTCACATGCCAGTTGTTGACCGGGTTCGCGTTGTACAAGCTCAAGTCACCTTTGCAATTACTGGCCGTACATCCTGGCGTGTTGGTATCGCGACCAAACCCAAATGGCGAACGGAGGTGATCGTAGTTGAAGCTATCGCCGGGTTTCGATTGAAACGGATATGGGAACGGGTTTGAGGCCGTTCCTACAGAAGCACCCGAAGGATATACATACCCGGGATCTTGGCTACCCGGAAACTTCCACGCGTCGGTTTGACCATAGTCGTCCGGCTGCATCGCCTTATGGGCAAGCAAAAACGTGTTTGAACTTCCATCTTGGCCTGTAATGTGAGTCAAATTAACAGATCCCAGACGTGGTATCTCTATTTCTTGAGGAGTAAATGCAGTCGTTAGTCCACGATACAGAACCGGAAGATAGTTCGGATAATTCGGGAACTCGGTAAACGAACGATCAAAGGCCATTGCGTAATCGGTGCTGGGGCGTGGGGTATCCGGTCGCCGTGATGGGCACAGAAACAGTTTCACAGGCGCGGAGCCAGATGGCCCACTTGCACGCGCCGAGTTGTGAAGGGCTTGTTGTTCGATGTACGGCAGAATTGCCACGAATGCCGAGTCCTTCTTAATGTCAAAATCACTGGGAAATCCATTATTGGCATCGTGAAACGCATGCATCCCCAAACCCAGTTGCTTCAGGTTATTCACACATCGGATCCGCGACGCGGCCTCTCGCACCTTCTGCACGGCGG
>JANXNT010000260.1 GCA_025353985.1 Limnoglobus sp. | reverse complement strand
CGGAAGTCTCGGTGCCGATTGCGGAACGGAGGTGCCGGAAGAATTCTAGCGGAGTATCGATGCCGCGTTTTGCGCACCATGCAGCGATTGCAACTGCAAACGCGCCGTAGAACGCCTTCGGGTCGGTGTGGGTGAGTTGCGTCGAGGCACGGACGAACCGCCGGAGTGTCTCGATGTCGTCGATCGCAGCCCCGAGTATGGGGCTTCGCATCGCGGGTCCGTTGCCAGCGGAAAAGACGCCACTGCGCGACGGCGAGAACCCGATCCACAACTTCAGCGTCGCTTTCAAAGTGGCCAGACCGATACCAGCGGGCACGCCGGCCAGCCACCAACGTAACCGCCGTCCGAGTTGGCGGGCAAATGCATTCGCATCGGTGGGCGAAGCGCACAATGCCTGTGCGACCATGCACGTATGTTCGGTGTCGTCGGACACCATGCCACGACCCCAGACGAATCGATGCCGGTCGGGTGGCCCCAACAATCGCACGCCACGCCGCTTCGACACGCCTTCGTACGGCAAGCCAATTGCATCGCCGACTGCACAACCGAGGATTGCGCCCGCTACCGATTCTTGCATGGCTGGCACCAGAGTCCGGTTCGTTTCGTGCTCACAAGTAAGGAAATTCGGAATGCGAATTCACACACCGCGTTCCGTTAACTATCCCGCATGACTGATACTGCATTCGGGCAACGCGGCTTTCATAAGTGCGATGCCCTTCTCAGTGACTTTCGTCTTTCCCAACTGAAGTTCTTTCAGGTTGCTCAGACCGTAGAGGTGCACGAGCCCACGGTCGCCGATCTTGGTGTGCAACAAACTGAGGAACACGAGCTTTTTCAGATCCGCAAGGTGAACGAGTCCCATGTTGGTGATCTTCGTGTAGTAATCCAACCTTAGGTGCTCCAGATTCGACAAGCCGCTCAGGTGAGCTAATCCGGCGTCTCCAATCTTGGTGGCCCCAATGTCCAGATGGCGCAACAGTTTCAGACTCCCAACGGGGAACAATCCCGCATCGGTAATCTTTCTACAACCGTGCATATTCAACTTTACAAGACCCGGCACATGCTGCAAATGCGCGAGCCCGTCATCGGTAATACGCCCAGACAGGCTGAGCATTTGCAACTTTGGCACGAACCGCAGGTGTTCCAACGCCCGATCCGTCAGCTCCGGGCCTAAATCCAGTTTGACCAGATCGGGAAACCATCTGAGATTGAGCAAGTCGTCATCGACTACTTTTCGATTTGTCAAAAACGATACACCGGTTACGATTCCGTTCGTTTTCTCAACGGTGTAGAAGTTACCCGTGAGCGAGTTGAGATAATCGATCACTTTGTCGAGTTCAGTAACCGGCTTAGGATCCGCATCCGCTAACGCCGACAACCCGACGGGTAGGCCAGCAATTCCCGACCGCATCGGCTGGCGTTGCGCCATCTCTTCTTCAGTGCCGACTCCTCGATACATCTCTTCCGGCAACTCGCAATACACGTCGCGTTTCGGTTTCGCGCAGCAATTGTGGCCCTTGTCGTCGAACGGGTTGAATGGAATATTGCGGTCGGTGTAAAAGCCGTCGATCACATTTCGTTCGATTTCGCACAGCATATCAAAAAATCCGCGTCCAATCGTCACATCGCAACGTCGCTTATGCCTGCGATAAAAGTCGGGTCCGCCGTACCAATAGATCAACATAGCCGTGCCGAGATCGCATCGTCGGCGTATGATTTCGAGTAGTTTTTCCGGGCCGTCATCCCACTCAAAGCCGATAGCGGTACGATGCGCTCGCGCTCGCCATGCTCCGTTCGTTTCGGCCATCACATTCATGTTCATTTCCCCGAAAAACAGAAACAATGCCAGCGACTTGTCTCTTCTATCGTCATTTCGAGTTGACGACGGTGCCGTTGAAGACGACGATGCCTTTGTGGTCGCCTGCCTGCATTTCGATGGTGCGTTCGTATTCGTACGCGATGCCGTTGTGTGTCCAGGTGGCACGCACGGCAAACTCCTTTAGCTGGCCGGGCGTCATGGCGGGGCCGACGAGTTCGTGAGTGGACGCAGGTTTGGCTTGGCGTATGCCGTTCAACCATACTTCGCCGACGAACGGGAGTTCCACTGTGAGCACCGTGTCCATCTTAACGAATGTGGCCGTCGCCGCGATTCGCTGGCTGGCCATGGCGCTACTGAGATGAGCCGGGTGCAGTGCCGCGACGGCCGCCACCGGAGCCACGACGATCGGCGCTTCGTAATAGAAATTATTGCCGAACGACCCGCCCCAACTTCGCGGGTAAAAGTACGGGTTGTAGCCACCGTAACCGAATCCGGGGTAAACAAATGGCGTAACGGGAAAGCCGCCACCAACTGTGCCGAACTGACCACCGAACCCGGCGGGGCGGTCGTAGGGGGCGTTGATCTGCGCGTTCGCGGATTGCAAACACGCCAGCGACAGGAAACCGATTGTAAACGAGCGCAGCGTCATGGTTGGCTCCGATGCCATTGAGTACGATACTCCATCATACGCCAAACGATTTCGGGAAACACCATGGAACTGCATCCGTTTTTTGCGGGCGAACTCCCCACGGTGTGCCGCGTTTCACCGGGTCGTTACCTATCCAATGTGCCTCGCCCGAAGGCACTGATGCCGGGTTCGTTCAACCCGTTACACGACGGCCACACGCAACTCGCTCGCGTGGCGGCTGTGCGACTCGGTCATCCCGTCGACTTCGAGTTGAGCACTCAAAATGTCGATAAACCGAACTTAACACTCGGCGATGTTGAACAGCGGGTAACGCACTTTCCAGACGCAACGCCGCTGTGGCTGACGCGAGCGGCGACATTCGAACAAAAGGCAAAATTGTTCCTGAATTGCACGTTTGTAGTCGGCTACGACACGGCCGTGCGGATGCTCGATCTGAAATATTATGCCGGTGAAAGTGAGTTACGCGAACGCGCACTGCGTGTGTTAATCGAGTGCGGTTGTCGATTTCTCGTTGGCGGGCGTGTCGATAATTGCGGTGCGTTTCAAGTTTGGGAAGTGCAAGACGCACTCTTCGAAGGACTCACGGAGGCCGAGTTTCGTCTCGATATTTCGTCGACAAAACTACGGCTTTAAGTAGTAGGCACACTCCGTGTGCCGTTCGGAGAATGCCACATCCACTTTGCATCGTCACAACCACAAACCGACTTAACGGCACATGGAATGTGCCTACTACAAACTGTCTCTGCTGCACATGGAATGTGCCTACTTCTGTGGAGTCGTGATGCGACTACTTTTTCTCGTCCTTCTTCGGTTTGGCTTCGAATTCTTCCCACTTTTTGAACGCGGCTTTGCGTTTTTCGTCCGATGCAAAACTGTAGTTGTTGTAGCTGAACTTCATCGCGACGTTCTGATTGGCATTCGCGTACAGCGTATCGAAGCCGTAATCCTCGGGCTTCTGATCGGTTGCAAGTACGCACATTGCGAGTGCCACGTCGCGGACTTGGACATCGGTCTGTTGCTGGACGTTGTTGACGAAGCGGACGACCTTTTGAATGGACTCGTCTTTGAGCCATTTTTTCATGATCGCGAGGTGTTCCTTGCCGCCGACCCTAGCGAGTGTCGTGAGGGCGTACATGCGGTAATAGCCGGTTGCGGTCTTTAATTCCAGAACTTTCTCGGCATACTTCGCTATCGGTGCCTCTTTGAGGTTCAGGCTCGCGGCGAGTGTCATCGTGTTGTACACCTCGTACATTTCGGTACGCGAGTCCATCCAATTGACCAACAGTTTGCGGGCCGGTGCGCCATTCTTTTCATCGATCAGCGCCGTGCGGATATTCGGCAGATTCAGCGCGTTCGTCACGACGTAGTAATACTGTCGTTCCGCGGTCACGCCAGCGTGCGACTCCGCGAACAAGAGCGTGACGACATCGGCGAGTGTCGC
>JANXNT010000259.1 GCA_025353985.1 Limnoglobus sp. | reverse complement strand
GTTCACGGGCAGCGGTGGCCCAAGGAAGTAGCTGTTTTGCATGAGCAAAAGCGGGTTGTCTGTCTTATCGTCTTCCTCGTCGCTGAGTGGCGGTCCGCCCTGCGACACGCCGAGTTGCCACGCCAGACGGCCCGTAACCATGTTGAGTGCGATCAGGCGGTTGCCATCGCCGAACAGCTTATCGGTTGTGACTGGCACGCCTTGCCCACCGAAGCCGTTGTCTTGGTTGTTGATCACCGGTGCATTCGGGATCGCGGCATCGTCGATGGCGTAGACGTTCTGGCCATCGTGGGACATCGAGCCGACGAGCGGGTTCTCGAACAGAATCGACTTGAGTTGCCCCTGATTCTGAAATGCCGTCCAGCGATTGATGACATCGGTTTTGCTGTCGTCGCCGACGATCTTGCTCAGGCTGCCTTTCGCCTCGGCAATCCAGTAAAGTTCGCCCGGTTTCGCGGGTCGACCGTGATTCGAGAAGCCGTCTTGCGTGATATAAGCGTAAATGCCGTCGTAAGTCCGCATGAACACGAGGTTCTGCGATGTGAGCGGGAAGAAGCCGGGGATGGCGACTTCCTGCTTGCCTGGCCGGATACCGCGAAGCACCTCGTTCAGGTTCTGGCGTACCCACGTCGAACCTTCCTGGAACGGCGCTTCTTGCGTGCGAAACAGCATCGGCTTCGTGTAACTCGGGTCGAGGAACGGCGCTCCGCCATCGGCAATCGCCGAGTGGGAAGCATTTCCGAGCCGCGAGATGATGTAATTCTCGCTGATCCGCCCGAACATCGTCAGGTGTGGCTTCGCAAGTTCTTCCTTGAGTTCGTCGATCGTGTACGTTCGCAAGCCGATCTTGAGACCGTTACGCGGATAGTTCTTTTCGAGTTGCCCCGTTAATTTCGTAACCGTTGGACTTTGTGAACCGGCCCGCTTGAACGCGACGATCGCTTTGAAGGTAGTCAGCGGGTTCCAGAGGTCGTCGATATCCTTGCGTTCGAGCAGTCGTTCGAACGAATAGGCCGCTTCCACGTAGTTGCCGCGGTCGAGGTTCAGTCCCGCGAGGAACAGCGTCGCTTGCGTGCCGGCTTTGGTGTGGAAATAGCGTTGGGAAACATCCGCGAGAATCGCCCGATCGTAGCCTTTGTCCTTGGCATCCGCGATCAACGCCTCAGCCGGTGGGCCGAACGTCAGTTGATAAAACTGCTTGCCATCCGGGGGGAAACGCCCGATCAGTCGATTCGCCTCGGCCTTCGCACTCACACGTTGAATCTTGCCCGCATCATCGCCAGTAGCACCCGATTTCTCGAAGAACGAATCGCTCTTCGAATCGAGTACCTGCTGCGCAGCTGCGCAGATTTTGTCCCACGGGGCTTTGTTCGATTTGTCTTTGAACTCAACGAGGTAATCGTTCACCGCACGAATCATGTTTTTCGCATCGCGGTCCGATGGGAACGTCATGACTTCAATCGCCTGCGCCTTGACCTTTTTGCCATCTTCGGGAGGCACCGGTACCGCCGCCGGTTTCACGACGACTTGCCCGATGGTATCGCGGTTTGTTCCAAGTACGATGGTGAAGGTGAGCACCATCACCAGAGTGGAACCCATCGCAGTGCGGAGATTGGCGTGGTGCATGGAAGTCGTTTCCAAAGAGCCGGTTCAACCGGGGTATTCGCTGATGATAAACATTCTGCACTTTCGCTAAACAGCCTACACGGTAAATCCGATCCCGTCGAGGAAAGAATCGATGTTCTTTTCGGCACAACCGAAGAAACCGACGCGAATCGACCCGTACCTCAATAATAGACGATGCAAACCACCCGCACTAACCCCGTGCCGAGTGAGTTTTGCATCAAAGTGCAATTGTTTGGAACATTTCGCGGCAGAATTGCGAGTCTTCGAGACGCAACAAGGCACGATGCCAATGGCTTGCGACCGCTCCCATGGTTTCACCATGGGCTACGTGAGCGATCCTTTCAGGACCGAAGAAAGCACCCCGACACTGAAGGTGTCGCTCTATCAGCCCATGGTGATACCATGGGACGGGGGCAGATACCCTAGAAAATCAGTCGTGGCGAGTCGGCGAGACGCGACGCAAGAGACCACAACGTTCATTTCGGGCGTACGAACCGTCGTGTTTCGAAGACTCACCACGACCCGGAGTCGTTGACGGGTGAATGTCCTTCCTCGCTAGCGCCTCGGGCTAACAAGTCGGAATTGGTAGTACGAAATTGTTAGCCCGACGCGCTAGCGAGGGAGTCGTGGCGAACCTGCGAGACGCGACGCAAAACCGACATTACAATCAAAAACTCCGGTCACCATTCGCCGAGCCACCAGTAGCGTTTGATTTGTGGGCCGTAGGTCAGGCCGAAGCGCTTCATGCCGATGTCGGTGACTTTGCTCACGATGTCGCCGGGGTCGTCACCGATGATGAGGCGGTCGAGGTCCATGCTGTCGATCGTGCGTTCGGCGGCCATTTTCTTGAGCATCTCGATGAGCGGTGCCCAATAATCGGTGCCCACTAATGCCACAGGGAAATCTTGCACTTTCCCCGTTTGAATGAGCGTGGCGACTTCGAATAGTTCGTCGAGCGTGCCGAAGCCACCGGGGCAGACGATGAACGCATAGCTGTACTTGATGAGCATCAATTTTCGCACGAAAAAATGCTCGAAATCGACCCACATATCGACGTAGGGGTTCGGCTGCTGCTCTTTCGGCAAGACGATGTTGCAACCGATCGAACGCCCGTTGACTTCTTTCGCGCCGCGATTCGCCGCCTCCATAATACCAGGGCCGCCACCGGTCATGACGGTGAAACCGCTCTCCGCAAGATACTTGCCGATGAGCCGGGCTTGGTCGTAATAACGATGATTTTCGTCGAAGCGAGCCGAACCGAAAACGGTCACGCACGGCCCGACGAAATGCAGTTTGCGGAAGCCGCGAATCAGTTCCCGGCAGATCGAAAACGTCCGGCGCAACTCGAAGCGTCGCGATTGCGGACCGTGCAAAAATCGCGATGCGGGAGGCGAGGAAATCGATTCGGCGGGGCGTCCCCATTGGATGCGTTCGGCTTCGGTCGTGGTCGGCAGGGTCATGGGCGTAACTTCAGTTCGTGCGGATTTCTTGCAGTCGAGTAAGAATTATACGCGGCGAATGCCGGCGACTTGCATCAAACCGTGGCGGTGCGGCTCCGGCGAGTATTTCCGTTCGATGCGGATCGAACAGTCGATACCCAGATCGCGAATTTCCCGCAAGTACGGTCCGATATCGACAACGCCCCCTGTGTGGCGATTGGTAAGAACGCGAAAATCTCTTTCCTGCCAGCCCTTTGCCAAGTCAAGAATTCCTGATCCTACACGATTTGCAAAAATCAAAACGTTTATGACGATTTGACGTAAGTCGGAATTGTGCATCATCCACGGACGTACCCAAAAGTGCGCCGAAATGACACAGAAGTGCGCGCAAATGACACAGAAAAGGCGCGCACGGTCGATTTTAGGTCGCATAATGACCCAAAAAAGGCGCTACCTGTGGCGAGTGTCAAACGCAGGGTCGTCGACATAACCCACGATAGGATCACAGGATACCGCAAAATCGCGACAAACCGATAAGCGAATTGCGATCAAAAAGTGGCATTTTGGGACGCGAAAAACACGAAAAACACGGTTTTAAAACTTCCGCAATTCGGACTTACGTCGATTCTGGAAGCGCGATTCGAGTCCGTATGGCGACACGGGCCGGCAAAATCGCTAAAAAAACAACGTCGTTATTTGCACTGGCATCCGACGGGAAAACTCAAGAACTCATGCAAACTCTCACGTTCCCATGTTCGCACTGCACGAGGCGAATGGGCGTCGGTATGGAACTCATGGGGCGTCAGGTGCGCTGCCCCCACTGCCGCGAAGTCGTGTTTGCGCCATCGGCAACAACACCCTCGCGACTCACCCCGCATCCCGAAATCGCGCCCGACAACGCACCAAACTCCAGTTGGAACGAAACCGGCGTTGGCCTCGGCAACCCCAATCGCACAGACGATCCGCCCGATTTTTCGCACCTCCAGCAACAACCGCAGGAAAGCGAAGAAAGCATTTTCGCCGAGCCAGGCGAAGAAGACGACAGCGTGTTCGGCTCTGCGAAAAGTAGCCGAATCTTGTCGATGCCCGAAATCGTCGACTCGACGCAACTCACCGATCCGGTCCCGCAACACCCCGATTTCCTGTTGCCATTGCCCAGCGATCCGATCACCGGCAACCGGTTGCGAATCGAACAGAAAACCGACGACCTCGAACTGGAACCCGACCCGATCCCTATTCCGCAAGTCGTTTACAACAACAACGTCGTGGGAACGGACATGTCCGATTCCAACCCGATTCCTCAACCGATCTTCGGCTTCGATCATCCGCCATTCGTCGAGAACATCGTAACCGAACCCCGAAAGCCCACACAGACATTCTCGATTCCACCCGCACCGACAATACCGGAACCGGCACCGCGAAGACCACTGCGAGCGGAGCCACCGGCTGGCACCGCCAAACGCACGCCGAATTGGCTGTATTTCGTAATCGGCTACGCGATCCTGATGTCGATCTTGGCACTGTGGGGCTGGCTAAGAACGGCCGATCGCGGGCATCCGCTATCGAACATCCCCGACTTTTTCGGCGAGTATCGCAAAGCCCAACGCGATAAAGTCTCGATTCTCAACGTGAATTTCGAAACGGTGCCACCTGAACTCCGCGTGCCGATCCGCGGCAAACTCATCGTCGGCGACTTGGCCATCGAACCGCTCGCCGTGCTGGAAGACAAGCCGATTCGCGTAACGGTCTACGCAGGAGATGGCCAAAACGACAGTCGGCAGCCCAGCAAACAGCGTTGCCTCACGCTCAAGGTTCGCTTGCACAATCTCTCGAAAGACGTTTCCTTTCACCCGATCGATCCCGCATACAACCGCAAGGAATATCCGAGCACGCCAATGCCACTCACGGGGCTGATTGTCGGAGCGAAACGCTTCGCAGGCGGCCCGATCCCCTGGCCGTTCTCGCAAGGCGTCAAACGCACGTATTTCGTCGGCCAAGAACAAGACTCCGAACCGCTTTTGCCTGGGAAATTCCGCGATACCATCATCGTCTCCGCCGAAGGCAGCGAAGTCATCGCCGCCGTGCTCGCAGCGAAAGCCCCGATACTTTGGAACATCCACTTCCGACGCGGACTAACGACCTACGCAGGCGAAGACGTCTCGGTAGGCGCACTCGTCGGAATCGCATTCGAAGGCAAAGACGTAAAGCCACTACCCGCCGAACCCACACGCACTCCCAGTTGATTTCCGGGCGTGTGGCGATATACTTCGTGAATGGAGAGGTGGCAGAGTGGTTGAATGCGCTAGTCTCGAAAACTGGTTAGCCGGAAACGGCTACGAGGGTTCGAATCCCTCCCTCTCCGATAAACACTTGTGCAGTATCTCGCAGAACGTCGCATGGGGAAGCAGTAAATGCTTCCCTGTGTTCGTTTTGTAGCAAAGTGTGCGATTCTCTGCGATTGCTCGCGGCCATCTGCTGCGCCGGTTTTTGCGCCACTTGTGCGCCGGATTTTGCTCCACGTGTCGCGCGGTGGAAGTGATCGTCCGTTGTTTGGGCGTAGTGCTTCAGGCACACCTTCGCGTCGTGCCCCATCCAGAGGGCGACGACGTGAACGGGGAACTTCTCCAACAGTTCGGTTTCTCGACTCGATCGCAGGTTGTGAAACATGCGGGGCCATGCGGTTAGCCCGGCTCGTTTGATCAGCTTCCCGAACGACGTTCGCAGGTTGCAATTCTTCCACCCCGTCGGGCCGTTGGCTTTGGCCAAGTGCCCTCCGCCAATGACGTGCGATTGACCGGGTTCAGCCAGTTCGAAGGCTTCTTCGAGGCACGTCCGTAAATCCGAGAAGAGAGGTATCGTTCGGGTCGCCTTGCCGTCGTACCGATCCGTTTTCGGGCTTAGCACGATGATACGGTTGCGTTCCCAATCGATGTGTCGCCATTCGAGGGAGAGCACTTCGGATGGGCAACGCAGGCCACCGATGCGAGAGAGAGCGATGATCGTTCGCCACGTCGGATTGGCGACGGACAGCAATCGCTCGAGTGTGTCGCGGTCGATGAATTGCTGACGGATGCTGACGTTCGCCGTGGGGATTTTCACTTCTGCGAAGGGGTTCTCGTCGATCAGCTTGTGCTTCCGGGCCACATGTAGGAACGTCCGGGCGAATGACAATCGCTTGGCCAGCGTGGCGGGGGCCAGTTTCTGGGTGAGCAGCCATTCCTTGAACTGTTCACAATCGCCCGATGTGATGCTCCGCAGTGGTTTGTCGTCGCCGAAGAACTGGATGAGGTTCCGGCAAGGTTGCTGCCAGACTTCAAGTGTTGCGGGTTTGACGTCGTGGCGGGACAGGATGAACCCGCGCAGGAATTCACCCAAAGCCGCTCGCTTCGAGGCTTCGACTAAACCATTGGCCGCCAGTTTCTCACTCAGGCTTTCGCCGATACTTCCCAGCCATGCCGCAGTATCGCGTGGCACGGGTTGGCCGCCGATCTTCGCGGATAACAGGGCTTCGACGTGGCGGTTGATTGCTTCCGCACTCTTGCGGTCGATCTTGCCGAGGCGAATCGTTTTTCGACTTCCGTCGGGGGCCACGAATAAGATTCGTCGCCGCCCGTTCGGGTCGTCGCTGATCGATGCCATGATGTTGAGTTCCTGTGTGTAGCGGATTTAGTCGGGTAAGCGGGGCAGGTCGGGGAACAATCGGCCATCGTGCAGGCCGCGATGTTCGGGTTGCGTTTCAGACTCGTCTACGCTGTCTACGTCTACAGTATTCCCAATTCCGCTTGGAA
>JANXNT010000215.1 GCA_025353985.1 Limnoglobus sp. | reverse complement strand
CGTGGCTATCGTAAACTGCGTCTCCGTTCGTCGGGGCCAATCCTCCTCGGCGGGTTCTTCGGCTTGCTCGCGCTGATCCTGCACAGTGTCGTCGATTTCGGCATCCACATCCCCGCGATTGCGATCTTGGCGGCAACCGTGGCCGCACACTTGTGCGCGGCGGAGACGGACAAAGGCTACCTGCCACAAGCCGAGGGCGAGACACCGACACCCGACCCGTACCGGTTGGAAATTAGCGGAGTGTTAGCGATTCCGCTCGCACTCGCCATCGCGATTGTGCCAGTGCTCCTGATGCTCGATGCGCGTTCGCGTTCGCGTGTGAACGACTTTCGCGAGATCGGTGCGAGCCTCGCTGCGGGTACGGAATCAGAGATCGCATATCGCACAGCGGCTGCGAAAATTGCGCCCGCGAATGCCGATGTACAAATGGAATTGGCACAGGCGCATTTCGACGCGGCCCGCTTGCAGGGCCGAGCCGCCCACGCGGCGATCACCGGACCGGCGGTGGTGATGTTGTTACCGAACGATGCACTTTCGCCGAGCGGTTCGCACATCGTCGAGGGGTTGAAAGCGGCCCGCGCCGCACGCGCAGCGTGTTGGCTTGCGCCGCAAACGCACGCTCGATTTGGCCTTTATGCGAAGCAATATCTCGAAGGGGAACCGGCACTCGTCCACTGGCAGCGTTCCCAGCGGATACTGCCCGTCGATCCGTTTATTGGCTTTGCGTGCGGCGTCGCACAGAAGGCCGCCGGCGACGAATCTGCGGCATGGAACAGTTGGCGCGTGGCCATTTCCCGTTCGCCGAAACTCGTTCGCCCCGTATTGATTGCGGTTGGCCCCGCCCCCACCGAGCGTTTGCTCCGAGACTTGATTCCCGCCGATGCCAACGCACTTCAGCTGGCGATTGATATGCTCTACCCGGCCCACACATCTTCGCTGGAACAACGTCGCCCGTTCCTGCAAAAGATCATCGCACTGGCGCAGCGTGACGAATCCGCATGGGGGTACGCTGCCACCGCGTATCTCGAATTCAATCAGCCCGAAGAAGCGATCGCCGCATGGGAACGTGCTCTCGTGCGGAACCCAAACGATGCCATCATCCGCAACACCTTCGCTCGCTACCTCGAAAGCGAGGAGCGTTACGAAGACGCGATTACGCACATCGAGTATCTACTAACGAAAAGCCCTGGACTCACATCGTTGCACGACCGACTCGATGCCGCAAAACACGCCGTGAAGCTGCAACGCGATATCCGCCAAACCCGCGATTGACGTGTCAAATCTCACTTCTCGGAACGCCCGCGATCTTTGCGGTCTTTCTTGCTCTTCTCGCCGTTACCATCTTCTGACGTCGCGTTTCCGCCGCCGGTGCTGTTGCGGTTGAACGGGTTGCCGCCACTGCTGGTGCTGTTGCGATTGAATGGATTCGCGCCACTGCCAGCGGTGCTGACCGTACGCGATTCGGAGCCACCATTACCCGAAGACATCGCTACCGTTGGGTTCTTGAAACGGAGATATTCCTCGGCGGTGAGAAGACCATCGCCGTTGAGATCCATCGCGAGGAAATCGGCAACCGGGCGGCTATCGGATCGCCATTCGTACATGCCGATCTGACCGTCTTTATCGGTATCGAGATCGGTGAACCACGACGGCAGTTCCTTCGGCATTTTGCCGTAACGCAACACGACGGGTCGTTGTTCCTCGGGGACGGGCGGCACGGTTCCGTAACTCGCGTTCGGTTGGCCATAGGGTTGCTGGCCGTAGGGTTGCTGGCCATACGGTTGCGGTTGGCCGTTGTTATCTCTGTCGCTACTCGGGATGCGATTGTTCATCCGGTCCGACATGTATCCTTTGAACTCCGCGAGATCGATGAAGCCGTCGGCGTTTTTGTCGTAAGTCTGGAAGACGCGGCTCATCCTTCCCGACTGCGACGCTTCCTGAATACTGATGCGGTTATCGCCATCGCGGTCGAGTTGACGCATCGCCATCAGAAGCTGTTCGTCGGTCATTTCCGCTTGCGGGGCAGGCATCCCTGGTGCAACGGGTGGAGCGCCTGGAGCGGTAAAACTCGCGACGGGCGGTGCGCCCGGAGCGCCGCCACCGGGCTGACCCATCTTCGCCCGCATCGTTTCCATCCGGGCGTTGAATTGTTCCGAGTATTGTGCACGAGTGATGATACCCGAAACGGGCATCGGCTCGCCACCAAACCGCGTTGCGAAGCCGTTGGTGCGTTCGCGAACATCGGGCGGAATACGCGAATAATCGACTGCATCGCCGGTGCCGCCGTACGATTGCATCAGGCGATCGAAACTGCTATCCGCCGTAAACCCACCGCGACCGCCACTCGGAGGGCCACCACCGCCAGGCTGGAAGCCACCACCTTGACTGCCACGATCCCCACGGCCACCGCGATCCCCGCCCGGGAATTGGCCCGACGATGGTTCAGCACAAATCGCCACAGTGAGTGCCGCAAGACTTGCGCCCGCAAGGCACTTCCAGAGTTTTTGTAGTCGCATGGCGCTCGCCTCAAGTCGCGTGTGTGTTCGTAACCAATATAGTAACGCGCTTCTGGCGGTTCTGTCCCGCCCCATTTCGCCAAGTATCATGCCGTTCTCATGAACGAAAATCGCGAGTAATGCACTTCGTGGCGAATTGTCGATTCGTCCGTTAAAGCCGCGCCGACACGTGACAAACTCGGCGACTTCGCGGGTTGGCGTTTTGCATTTTGGGCGGAATCGCGTTAAACTGGGTAAAGATTAACGGATGATGGCGAGTGGGTTTCGTGAAGAACCTTGCATCATCTGGCACGTTACCTCGTTCGCGACTGAAGAAGGATCCTTACCTCATGTTCGCACGTTGCCTGTTTGGCTTCGCGTTGTTCGCATCCGTTACGCTGGCGTCGGCGCAAGAGCCGATCCGCTTCGGTCGTACGCCCGATATTTCCCCGGATGGGAAACTCGTCGCGTTCAGTTACCTCGGCGATATCTGGACGGTCGAAGCGATCGGTGGTGTCGCCCGGCCGGTGACGATGCACGAAGCTCACGACTACTTCCCCGCGATCAGCCCCGACGGTCGGCAGATCGCGTTCTCGTCGAATCGCCACGGCGGTTACGACGTTTTCGTCGTGCCGATTCAAGGCGGCAAACCGAAACGGCTCACGTTCGATTCCGGCATGGACATCGTTAACGGTTGGACGCCCGACGGCAAGAACATCGTCTTCACCTCCACCCGTTCGACGGGCTACCCTGGCGGGCAAGACGTTTACACGGTGCCTATCGTGGGTGGCAAAGAAACGCGGCTGAATTTGTTCGAAGGAAAGGAAGCGTATTACTCGCCGAATGGCGCATACCTCGCGTTCGTGCGCGGGCCGGGGCTGTGGTACCGAAAGGGCTATCGCGGGTCGTCGAACGATGACATCTGGCTGAGCAACGCCGACGGCACCAACCCGCGTAAGTTCACCACCTACGATGGCCAAGATACCTCGCCGATGTGGTCCGCCGACGGTAAGAAGATGTATTACGTTAGCGATATCGGGCAGAAATCGGGTGCAGCTAACATCGTCGTGCAAGATGTCGAAGTGGCGTCAACGAACCCGGCTCTTGGTGCAGCGAAGCCACTGACGAATCATCAAGACGAATTTGTGCGTCGCGCACGCATGAGCGGCAACGGCGAGTGGATCGTCTACGAATGCGGGGCCGATCTGTGGGTGACGAATGTGAAGTCCGGGCAATCCCGCAAGCTCGCGATCGAGGTTCACGCCGACGATAAATCGAATACCGAACGCACAACGACGTACACCCGAGATGCCACAGAGTTCGCGCTTTCGCCCGATGAAGCAAATGCGGTGATCGTCATCCACGGCGAACTGTTCCTGACGAAAGTCCCCGCTGGTGGCAAGTCCACACGCCTCACCGACAACCCCGCCTACGACCATTCGCCGATGTGGTCGCCCGATGGCAAACGGGTGTTATTTGCATCAGATCGCTCGGGTGTCGAGGAGCTTTATTTGATCGATCCCGATGATGCGGAACATCCGGATATCGTCAAGGCACACAAGTTCAAAGTGACGCGGTTGACGAACTCCCCCGATGAGCCGACCGTTGCGATGTTCTCGCCGAAAGGCGACTTGATCACGTTCCTGCGGGCGGGCAAACTCTGGTCGATGAAGCCCGATGGCACCGACGTGAAGGCGATGATTTCCGAGTTGCAAGTGATGGACTACGACTGGTCGCCCGATGGCAAGTATATCGTCTACGCGCGGCAAGATGGCTCGTTTGCAAGCGAAATTTACATCGTTCCGAGCGATGGCAGCGCCCCCGCGAAGAACGTTTCGCGCTACTCGACCTTCAACGGCGATGTCACCTGGAGCAACACCGGCGGCAAAATCGCGTTCATCAGCCAGCGGCGAAACAATTACTCGATGCACGTGCTGTCGTTGCAAAAACCGTCGGCCGATGGCGGCTCGCCGGGTAAATCGGTCGAGATCGACTGGGAAGACATTCACCTGCGTGTCGAGCGAGTGGCGGCGATCCCGGCCGATGGTGGCGCGATCTCCACCGATGGCAATTCGGTCGCTTTTCGTTCGTCGTCTAATGGCGACGATCTGTGGGTGGCGAGTAGCGATGGCCGTTCGGTCAATCGCATCACGACAGG
>JANXNT010000213.1 GCA_025353985.1 Limnoglobus sp. | reverse complement strand
AGTGCTGGATGGACTTGGGGATCTTGCACTTTCGGCAGGGAACGAGCAAACCCACCTCGGATGCGACTGGCCATCATCCTCACTGTGTTTCTCCACCATGCAAACCAATCAAAATCGCCCTAACGAAACGAAGACAGGTTCCGCTTGCGTTGACGCTTCGCGTTGGCGTATAGTCCCGAAAGTGGCAACCTCCAAGTAGTTGTGCCACTGGGAAGGAACCCGTATGGCGTTGGCAGTCCCGCCCGATGGCGGATCGTCGCAGACGGAAACCCGTCGATTGCTCCGCCGCGCGGTCACGCCGGTAGCCGTTTCGCAACCGAAACTGACGGTGGTGATCGTCAATTTCTGCCAATGGAAGAACACCGCACGCCTCACGAAACAACTCCGCCGTAGCATCGCGAGCCGCGATGGCATCGCCGAAGTCGTCGTCGTCGATAACGACTCGCCCAAGCAGAACGTCGCGAACAAGTTGCGTACACTTTCGGGCGTCACGCTGCACGAGTTCGAACGCAACACCGGGTTTGCCACCGCCGTCAACAAAGGCGCGGACATCGCGAGTGGCGACTGGATGCTCTTGCTCAACCCCGATGTCACCGTAGCCGATGGCTTCCTCGACGATCTGCTTCAAGTGATGGAACGCTATCCGCAAATCGACGCTAACGTGGGCGTGATCGGGCTGAAACTGCACAATCGCGATGGCACTTTGCAAGCCTCCGCAGGCACGTTCCCGACCTTCCTCGGAACCGCCGCACGCCTCGCGCTTCCCCGGTCGCGGCGGAAGTGCCAACATCAGAACGGGTCCCAACGCCAGCGCGTCGAATGGGTGACGGGCGGCTGTATGCTGTTGCGGCGTAGTTGCTTTGAGCAACTACGCGGGTTAGACGAACGCTTCTTTTTGTACTATGAAGACGTCGATTTCTGCCAGCGTGCCACCGAAGCGGGTTGGTCGGTCTGGTACGAACCCTCGCTGAGCGTGACGCACCACTGGCCACTCCACGCACGCAATGTCCCCGCACCGTTGCGGTTGATGACGCGCCACGCACTCATCACTTACGCGACAAATCATTGGCCACGTTGGCAGGTGCGCCTTCTGGCCCGCATCGTAAAACTCGAATCGCGGCTACGCGGCACGTTCGCAAAACGACGTGGGGATGCCGTCGCCGCCGACTGTTACCGTGAACTGCGGCACCTCGTCGGCGACGTACTTCATGGCGACACCGCCGCCGCCGACCTGCGCGTCCGGCGTGCCGCCAGCTACCTCACAGAAATCGCCGCCGCACAAGACGACCGGACGATGTAATTTATGCTCCCATCGCTTTCCATCGTGATCCCGTCGTATCGCCGCACCGATTTACTTCGCATTTGCCTTGCTTCGGTCGTTCGCGAAATGCCTTCCCAAACGCAAGTCCTCGTCGTTGATGATGGTTCGCTCAATGCGATTGTCACCCGCGTGGCGACCGAGTTTCCCGGCGTGGAAGTCGTGCGGCACGCGCGATCGAAAGGCTTCTGCGCGGCAGCGAATACCGGGATTCGCACCGCAACGGGCACGATTGTCGAACTGCTCAACGACGATACCGAAGTGTGTACCGGGTGGGCGGAACGCGCATTGCTACGGTTCGAGAACGCACAAATCGCGGCCGTTGCGCCACTGGTTTTGAAGAACGAACCGCAGCGCCGCGAAGCGGGACTTTTGCCGCGAATCGACAGTGCAGGGGATATTTACGACTATGGCGGGTTCGCCCGAAAGCGGGGCGACGGCACCATTTGGGATGCCACTTCCG
>JANXNT010000212.1 GCA_025353985.1 Limnoglobus sp. | reverse complement strand
CTCCGCACGGTAGTTTGTGAATGGCAACCGCAGCACGTACCCCGCCGTGGTCGCGACGATCAGGTGCGGCTTCGCCGGGGTATCGCCGACTGCCGGAACATCGACCGGCGTGAAGCGCGGGTCGGTGGTCATGAGTGCGATAATCTTCATGCCGTCGTTGATTTTGAAGAACTTCGTGACCGGTTCGCCGTAGCCGGAACTCGCTGGGATTTCGTTCATTCGCATCGTGTACGCGATGCCATCGTCGGCAAAAAAGATCACGCTATCGAGCGTGCTACCGGGTGCCACCGCGAGTACTTCGTCGCCTTCGCGAACGCGCGTGCTTTCGATCGAGGACAGCCGCCCGACGCGCTTCACCCAGCCATCTTTTGTGAGCACGACGTTGGTGTTTTCGCGAATAATATACGCTTCTTCGTCGAATTCGAGGATGTCGCCCTCGGCCGCCATTCGCGTTTTGCGTCGCTCGGGGAAGATCTCGATCAGCTTCTCAAGTTCACTTTTCGTGACGTTCCACATTCGCTTCGACGAGGCGATGATGGCCTCAATCTCTTCCGCTTTCTTTCGCTTTTCCTTCAACTCGTCGAGGATCTTATTAATCTCGAGTTTCGCGATTTTGTACAGTTGCGAATCGAGCACCGCATCGACTTGCACCGCGTCGAGTTTGAACTCCGCGATGAGTTTCTCGGCTGCATCGGGCTTGCCGGAACTGTCGCGGATCAACTGGATCGCCTTGTCGAGGCCGTTGAAAATGATCCGGAAGCCTTCGAGTAAATGGATGCGCCGCCGCAGTTGCCGTAGCTCGAATTCGAAGCGGCGTTTGATCGTCTCGAAGCGGAAATCGAGGAAGTGCTGGAGGATATCCTTGAGGTTCAGGCCATCGCGTGGCACCAGGCTCGTGCGGTCTTCGCTCGGCACGAGTGCCGTCATGTTGTACGCGAAGTTCTTCTGCAAGTCGGTGTGTTTGTACAGGTACGCCATCACGAGGTTCGGGTCGGTGTTGGCCTTGAGTTCGAGCGCGATTCGCATTCCTTCTTTGTCGTTCGTTTCGTTGGAAATGCTGAGCAACTGCGGCAGCTTCTTCGTCTCGATCAGCCCGCCGATCGTGTTTTCGAGCAAGCCCTTATCGACGCCGTACGGGATCGAGGTGACGACGATCTGCGTCTTGCCTTTGCCGAGATCTTCGAGCTTCCATTCGCCTTGCACCTTGATGCTGCCGGTGCCGGTCTCGTAGATGCGGCGCAGCGTGGCCTTGTCGCTGACGATCTTGCCACCGAGCGGGAAATCCGGCCCCTTCACTTTCTCCAGAAGTTGCGCGATGGTCGATTCGGGGTTCTCGATCAGGAAGATGCACGCACGCAAAACCTCGGCCATATTATGCGGCGGAATGTTCGTCGCCATGCCGACCGCGATGCCAGCGGTGCCGTTGACGAGCAAATTCGGGAACTGCGCCGGCAGCACGATCGGCTCGCGTTTGTTCCCGGCGTAGTTATCGCGATAGTCGATCGTTTCCTGATCGAGTTCGGTGAGTAACGGCGACGCGGCCCGCGCCAGTTTGGCTTCGGTGTAACGGTACGCGGCCGGTGGATCGCCATCGACCGAGCCGAAGTTGCCTTCGCCGTGGATGAGCGGCACGCGCATTACCCATTCTTGGGACATGCGCACGAGCGCTTCGTAGATCGCGCCGTCGCCGTGCGGGTGGTAGTTCCCCATCACGTCGCCGACGATCTTCGCGCACTTCAGAGCTTTTTTGTCGAACGTCAGATTCGAGTCGTTGTACATCGAGAACAGGATGCGCCGCTGCACCGGCTTCAAGCCATCGCGGACATCGGGAAGCGCGCGGCCCGTCACGACCGACATCGCGTACCGTAAAAAACGGGAACGGACTTCGGTCGCAATCGAAACGGTTTCGATTAATTCCGCCATCGCGTGAGGACCTCAGTGGTACTGTACGTAAGTTCAAATACTATACCGCTCGTTCCCGATCTGGGAAGGTGCGTGGCCAACGAAAAAACCCTGCCCGAGCAAGATGCGGGCAGGGTACACGATATTTCTTTCGGCAACAATTCCAGCATTGCGACGCGATTTCCATTTACTTTTCCGTCTTGACTGTGCCGATGACTGCCGTGGTTTTCGGTATCGGGTAACTCGCTAAGATCGCGTCGAGGTCTTCGGAATAATCGGTGGGCACTTCCTCGAAACCTTTCAGGTTCCAGATCATCATCAGCGGTCGGTACTGTGCTGTTTTGTGTGCGGTCGTCAGGCCGGTGCGGAGTTGTTCGATCGTGCGTTCGTCGATCGAGCCTTTGCGGTAAACCACGACCGTTGCGGGAAACAGTTCCGATTTGCACATGACGCGAAGCTGCTTCGCGCCGCCCGGTTGCAGGTTCAGGTAGCCAGCGTAGGCGGCCGCATCGACGAGGGTGGCTTCGCTTTCGCCGTTCGCCACCGCGTTCAGCGCTTCCTCCGATGTCAGCCCTTTTTTCGTTGAAGTTCGCGCACAGGTGGCAGGCAGGGTGGCTCTCGATTTGTCGATATAGGCGATGCAATGCCCCTTCGTGCCGCGTGGGATCGTCAGGCATTCGCCTTCGAGTTCGCGGAGACCTTTCATCGTGCAATCTTTGTGAACGACGACATAGGCTTGGAGCGTGCGGCCCTGTGGCATGGCGAGCGCGAGCGGGATAAACTCCGGGTTTTGCTTGTGGACCCAGGCATATTCGTAGCCGTGGAACACGCCGATGTGCAGCTTTTCGTCGTGGATGTTCTTAGCAAGTGCGAACGCATCCGCATGGATTTCCACATCGCCGGTCAGGCCCGTTTGTTTCTCGATGAGCGTGCGGAATGGCCGCGACAACGCCTGAACGAGGCTCGGTTGCACGTCGCGGAACATGCTTTGGACCATGCCAATTTTTAGGCCTGGCTCGGCGGCAGTCAATGCGTGTGACCCGCACAGGATCGCGAGCAGAACGACGCATATCGACGGGAACCTACGAGCCACAAGCCACCCCCTCACGATGCCGCTCACGCGGAACCAACCAAGAACGGATCGGGAATTAACGGGCAATTTCTAAGCTCGGGAACGCCGGTTTCACGCCGCCAGCGGTCACTCGTTCGAGCGCTGTCAGTGCCTTGAGTTGCTCGTACACGGTTTCGAGATACTCTGCCTGAGACTCGGCCGCGAGTGCTTCATTTAAAATCAGCACGTCGTATTTCTTGATGTTCGCTGCATTTTCCCGGGACAGTTTGACCATCTTCTTGCCAGACTCGAACCGCGTCTTGGCCAGTTCGACTTTACTCGTGGCCGCCTGCCAGTTCAAAAACGCATTCACTGCCTCGAGTTGAACGAGATCGCGCGTCTTTTCGAGTAGCACATCTTGCCGCGTACTCAGTTCCGTGGCACGGGCCACACGGTCTTCCCGCTTGCCCGCAAGTGTCGTCGGCATCTCGGGAGCGAGCGCGCCGGGGCGATATTCGCCGTTGCGAAGTGCGGCGGGTACTGTACGAGAATGCAGATCGCTACCCGCCGCCAGTGTCGGCACCGCCTGGCGATACTTGATCTTGCACTGCGCCTGGATCTCTAGCCGGAACGCATCGACACCCGCCGAAGCCTGAACGAGTTCGGGACGCCGGGCC
Organism: Limnoglobus sp.; assembly: GCA_025353985.1. GTDB lineage: Bacteria > Planctomycetota > Planctomycetia > Gemmatales > Gemmataceae > Limnoglobus. Next base: position 1,005 of record JANXNT010000212.1, on the reverse strand, counting down.
AGCGCCAAAGTCACGACATCTTGTTGTGTCAGGCTACCGGCCATCACGGGAAGTTCGGTATCGCGCGGCACGAAGGCATAAGATTGATCGACTCCCATCGCCTCCTTGAGTGCCGCTAGCGAAAGCAACTGCCCCGTTTGGGCGGTAATCCGTGGCCGCTTCACCTTCGCGATACCATCTTCCATTCGGAATAACGAAAACTGGTTCAAATCCTGTTGGGCACCTTCTTTGACAAGATCTTCCGCGATTTTGTAGAAGACTTCCATCTGCTCGATGAATTCGGTGGCCGTAAGTTCCTGTTGCCGGGCGTAAACGTACGTGAAGTACATCCGCGTCACATCGTAAACATTCTCGGCTTCGACTTTCTGAATTTCCGCTTGCGATACGAGCAACCCCTTCGCCGCCTGTTCGCGACGAACGGGAACGTCAGGCGACAATCTCGCCGCCAACGGACTGAGGTTCATAATGCCGCGATAACCCGCTTCGCTCGCCGAATGACTCGCCCGTGCCGCCCGGATGTTCGGCTGACGTTGTTGCGCAACGTCCAAACATTCCTTGAGTGACAGGGTCGTCACTTCACTGGCTACAGACTTGACCGCAGCTTTATCGTCTTTCTTGTCCGCATCGGCAGCATGGAGTGTCGGCATCCCGCAAGCCAACCACGCGAACAAACAATTCGCTGCCAAAATAGCAAACGAGTATCGGCGACGATGACGAATCCGTGACATCATAGGTCCGCACTCCTAACGGCCACAATTAAGTAGCCGCACTCGCCCCGGCGGATCCATCCGCCCGAGAACGGGTGTACCCGATAACATCGGCTAAAGTTCGTGCCCCACTCGATGCACGATGCGTAACTTGAGGCGAGAATACGTTCGCAACGGATCGGTTATTCCGGATAATCGGGTTCGGTTGGTTTGCCACGTTACATAGGTTTCTCCGATCCTGTTGTACCGATTTCGTTGCAGTGGCATAGCATTCGTGTTGCGATGGCTGCCTCCTACC
>JANXNT010000195.1 GCA_025353985.1 Limnoglobus sp. | reverse complement strand
ACCGCGACCGTGGCGACGGACGGACGATACCGAGATGGCCCTCGCCAATGTCGAAGTATTGAACCGTTTCGGTCGCATCGATCTCGATGCCCTCGCCCGGCGATTTGCAGAGCGCTACGGCGATGATCCGGATCGAGGCTACGGCAAAATGGCGCGGATCATACTGCGATCCGTCCTGCGCGGGGACGATTGGCGACACGCTTCTGCAGCGGCTTTCGGGCAAGCCGGATCGATGGGAAACGGCGGATCGATGCGCGTTGCACCACTCGGCGCGTGGTTTGCCGATGATCTCGACCGTGTCGCAATCGAGGCGCGGGCGTCAGCAGCAATTACGCATTCGCACCCCGAAGGCCAAGCGGGTGCCGTGGCCATCGCGATCGCCGCTGCAGTTGCAGCTAACCAGCGGGGAAGATCGTCAGACCTCGCTGCCGAGGCGATTTTCGATGCGGTGCTAAAATACACGCCCACTGGCGAGACGAGGGCAGGAATCGTTCGTGCACGAACGCTCACCGACGCCACGACGCAACAGGCAGCCGCGACACTCGGGAGCGGGTTTCTGGTGACGGCACCGGACACCGTTCCCTTCGCGATCTGGTCGGCCACGCGGCACCTGCACAACCACGTTGAGGCCATCGTGGAAACGGTCGCTGGCGATGGCGACTGCGATACCACCTGTGCCATGGTTGGCGGTATCGTCTCGCTATACGTTGGCATCGACGGAATTCCCGCCGCCTGGCGAATCGCACGCGAGGAGTTCACCATCGCGACACGACCCAATTAAGAGGCATTCGATGGACGAGGCGAAATGCAAGAGCCTGAAGGCGGAACTGGCGTCCCAGCCGGAACCGCAAATTGTACCCGTCGCTCGATTCTTCGACGGCAATGACGATTTGGGTTCCATCGGTTGCAACTTGATCGAACACCCCGGCATCGAGTCTTTTCGCAGCATTCTCGGCGGCCTGACAAGTCACGCAGATGTAACGGCCGTTTTCGCACAGATTTCAGAACTGGACGCCGGTGAGGATTCGTGGCCATTCGCAGACAAAATCATCGTGGTCGGTCAAATTTCAATCGAGGTACTGAGTCGTTTAGTACACGATTTGCAGCCTGATGAAGTCATCGTGTCCGATGGTTATGGGATATCCCCTTCCATTGCTCAAATGCATAAGAGTGTTCACGCGTCTGTAATATGGTGGGACTAACACATACGTCGTCGCCGGTTCGCTTAAACCGACGAGTTGACACCGGATGCCGATCTTAATGATTCCCTCGCAATTCCCACTTCTCACTTGGGATGGTCTGTTCTGGCGTGGGCCAATAACCGTGCCTTGGTACTCCACCACTGAGCCACCGGAGTTGATCGTCTGCCCTGACTATTCGCTGTCGTGTGAATCGACCGATGCGGAATCTGCTCCTCAACCCACCAACTTCCAATTGGCGGCGCTCGAACTCTTGCTCAACCCGCAAACGCCGCTCCGTCAATCGCTGTTGCCGCTGTTTTACACGCACGTGCCAGAACTCGTT
>JANXNT010000183.1 GCA_025353985.1 Limnoglobus sp. | reverse complement strand
CCGGCAAACGCACTTCATTCGAAGCAATCGGAACTGGCACGCCCGTCGTCGGAATCACTGGTACTTGGCTCGCACTGCCGATCGCACCCGCTTGCATCGGCTGCTGTCGTTGGAAACTCTCGTTCGACACAACCGGGCTGCGATTGCTCGGCGTACGCGACAGGCTCGCCGTTGGCGCGGTTTTCGCTTGCGTGGCAGGCACGTAGGGCTTGAGCGGCTTGCTCGGGAGAATGGTTTTGTCTGCGGAATGGCAGCCAATCGTTGAGAGGAACACGATGCAAGCGACGAGACTGAGACTCGATGAAAACGACGTTCCGTGCCGCATAGACGCACCCTCTCCCTAGAGAACGGGCAGGGGCAGTCCTTTGCCCCTGGCATATCCGACGTCCTGTCGGAACCGCTCGTGGGCGGGTAATAATCGCGAATCGCGCGACTGTCAAGACAGACAATATCGCGCGAATTGCGTGACCAAACCAGCTGTTTCGCAGGCTATTTCGCGACGGGAACCGGCAGTGCGACCGCACCGACGGGGCCGATTGCGGGAGCCGCCACGCCAACGCCCGCCCCACGACGCAGTGCGCCGTCGGCGTCTTGCATCGAATCGACTTCGCGTTGCAACGAGAATGCCGGGTCGGGTGGGAAGTACTGGGGGCGCTGCTGAAGATAGTGCGGACTTGGCAGGGTCATCCCGCCAAAGTTCGTCTGGCAGCCAGTTTGGGTGATTAGGCCCAGCCCCAGGCAGGTCATGGCACCCGTCAGCATACGGTGGTTGCGTCGCATAATTCACCTTTACTTCAGCCGTCGCGGTACAAAGCATCCCTGCTCGTGCCAACGGTACGACGAGTCTACCGGTTATATCGGCTGGCTCGGTCCGAATGTTTAGCCCCGCGTTGCCGATTCGCACGATTTTGTCGCCAACGCAAATTCGCCTCGCCACGCCGCTTGACCCGCTGCCTAAACTGAAGAAGTACACGAAATGAAACTACGCAGACTCCGACGGACAAAATATGAGCACCCCGGATCGCCTCGGTGGAATTATCCACACCTACCAAAAATACGACCCGATGGAGTGTCCCAGCCCGACCGCGCCGCCACCGGATATGGTTTCGGCTGCGTTCGAGCACATGCTGGCCTACGGCGATATGCGGCAGCTCTCCGAAGAAGAACTCGCGAAGATGGTCAAGATCGACCCCAGCCAGATTGCCGGGTTCATCGCAAACATCGACAAGATCATGGAAGAACTGCGCGAGCGCAAGAAGAAGATCCTAGAAACCTACGAAACGAAGGCCGCAGAAGAGGCTTCGAAGGCCGCGTACACGCAGAAGGCCGAAACGGTCGTGCCACCCGAAAAGCTCGTCAAGGAATTCAAGGAAGCGGTCGCCGAAGAGCAACTTCGCGACCTCGAAAACCTGTACTACCGTGCGGGCAAAGATAACAACAAGTTCGCGAAAGACATCGTTCAACTCGTGCAGAAACTCGGCGACAAGTACCAGGTCGACGAACTCGTTTCGAAGTACGAATTCACCGGCAGCACGAAGATGACGGTGCCGCAAGCTCTGGAGATCAAGGAAGAACTCGACGCGATCGAAAAGTTGCTTCAGCAACTCCAAGAAGCGAAAGCGTCGGGGCAACTCGGCTACATCGACATGGAAGAGGTGCAAGACCTCACCGGCACCGAGAACGCCGATCAACTTCGCCAATTACAGGAACAAATTTCGGAGTACTTGCGACAACAGGCCGAGCAACAGGGACTGGAAACGAACTCCAAAAACCAGTTCCAGATGACACCGAAAGCGTTCCGATTATTCCAATCGAAAGTGCTAACGACGATTTT
>JANXNT010000180.1 GCA_025353985.1 Limnoglobus sp. | reverse complement strand
AGATGGTCGCCGCCGTGACCTGGCTCGCGGAACTCTTCGACGACAAGCGCACCCGCGAGAAAGTCATCGCCTGGAGCCTGGCCACCGCCTCGCTCGGTGGCATCCTCGTTACCGAAGTATTCATCTACATCACGAGCATCGCGAACACCCTCCCCGCACTCCCCGTGCCTGAAGGATCGAACGCCCATGCCGCGTGGCGGTACACGCTGCTGACCGGTTTGATTCCCGGTGCGATGATCTTGTTATTGCTGCCGTTCGTGCCCGAATCGCACGTCTGGAAGCGGAAGAAACTCGATGGCACGCTGAAGCGCCCGAGTTTCGGCGAACTCTTCGCACCCGCATTACGCAGGACGACGCTCGTCACCACGATCCTTTCCGCGTGCGGTTATGCGGCCGCATTCGGGGCACTGCAACTGACGCCGCCGCAGATCGTGCAAGGCGTGCCAACGGTGGCCGCGATCGCCGCAGACTTCGATGCAAAAATCGCAGCCGCACCGCCCGCCGAGAAGAAAGCACTCGGCGAAGCCAAAGGCAAAGCGATGCGGGGCTATATCGGCGACATCCAGCGTTGGCAAGAACTCGGCGGGCTGACGGGGCGAATCCTTCTCGCGCTCCTCGTGCTCGTCGTGCCGAGTCGGCAACTCATTCGCCTGTTCCTCGTCCCCGGCATTTTGCTGTTCCCGCTGACGTATCTCGAAGTCGTGAAGGGCGAGTACGCGATCTTCGCCACCGCGATCTTCTTCTGCGGCTTGCTCACCGTGGCGCAGTTCAGCTTCCTCAGCGAGTTCCTGCCGAAGGTCTTCCCGTTGCACCTGCGCGGCACCGGTGGCAGTTTTGCCACGAACGTCGGCGGGCGGATGATCGGCACGATGGCCGCCACGCTGAACACGGAATTTCTGTCGAAGATGTTCCCCGGCTCGCCACCGATACAAGTCGCCACCGCCGCCGCCATCATCGGTGGAACGGTGTACTTCGTGGCCTTCCTCGCATCGTTTTTCCTGCCCGTGCCCAAGGAAGATGGAGCGGAGTTCAAGTCGTAGTGAGCGATTTCTTCAGGACCGAAGAACAGAAACCCCGACACTGAAAGTGTCGCTCAATCAGCCCATAGTGTAACCATGGGGCGGGGCAACCGCCCTCGAAACCAGTCGTGGCGAGTCTTCGAGACGCGACGCGATACGCACACGGTGGCAATGGGTGCGATCCCCTCCCATGGTATCACCATGGGCTACGTGAGCGATCCCTTCAGGACCGAAGAACAGACCCGACCCAAACGGAGCGATGCATGTTACCGATTCTGTTCGCGATATTGGCCGTCTCGCAACCCGCGACACCCGATGCGGCCCGGGCGGCGAAGTGGGAGAAAGAGATCGTCGCCATCGAGAAACGGCTGACGGAGAAACCTCCCGCGAAAGGTGGCGTGTTCTTCGCCGGGAGTTCGACGATGCGGTTGTGGGACGTCAAGAAATCGTTCCCGGAACTCAACGCGAACAACGTCGGTTTCGGCGGCTCGGACATCCGCGATTCGACGACGTTCGCGGCACGGATCCTGTTACCATTCGAACCGAAGACGATTATTTTTTACGCCGGGGATAACGACATCGCCAACAAGCGAACGCCAGAACAAGTGCGCGATGACTTCGCCGCATTTACGACCACGATTCACGCGAAACTGCCGAAGACGCAGATACTGTTCCTCGCGATCAAACCGAGCGTGAGCCGCTGGAAACTGTACGATGTGCAAACGCAGGCGAATGCATTCGTTAAACAGAATTGCACGAAGAATCCGTTGCTGAAATACATCGACACGATCCCCGCCACGCTCGGCAGCGATGGCACGCCCGACCTCAATCTGCTCCAGAAAGACGGGCTGCACCTCAGCGAGAAAGGTTATGCCAAGTGGAACGACCTGGTGCGAACGGCTCTGAAAGATTCTTGATACGGGGAATCCACTTGAATCTGTCACCGGAATCGGGTGTTATCCTAAAGGGATACATTGATCACCCACCGGAGCAGCAAAATGGCACTCGGCGATTTCACGCGACACCAGCAAGGCATTATCAAACGCTATTACGCCAGTAGCGATTCGATCCAGTTGCAAAAACTCGGCGAGCAAGTGACAGAACTGTATTTGGCTGAAGGCAAGAAGCGCGAAAAGATGTGGGTGACAGTGGCCGCATCGATGCTAAAACTCGGCGTGCCACAGAGCCGGATCGATCATATCGTACAGCAAAGCGATCCAAAACTCGTCGCGAACATCGTGACGGAACTCCAAAGTAAAAGCTAAAGTATCATTGTTGCTTATACTCCTCGCGGTCGGAAATGACACGTTTGCGATCTAACAATCGATTCTTGTTAGCCCGACGCGCTAGCGAGGGATTTGGTCGTTTCTGTGATCGCGTGACGCGTTTCGTGGGTTCCCCTCGCTTGCTAACAAGAACGTATCGAATCACCCCGCTCGAAGTATAGCCGCGCCGCGAAGGCTTTGCGCAGCGAAGCGCGGGCAGCCACATTTGCGAGACGCGCTAGCGAGGGGTTACTAACGTTTTTGCGATGTCGTGCCTTCTCACGAGTATTCCTCGCTTGCGCGTCGGGCTAACAAAACGTATCAAATCACCCCGTTCGGAGTATAAGAAGACTCCGCGGCGCGGCTAAACGAGGCTGCCCGATGCGGCCATTGCCAGTGCCGTGAACTCGGTCGCCAGTTGCTTCGAGAGTGCGTCGACGCTCTTGCAAATCGCGTCCCAATCGCTTTGTGGCATCGCGATGGGACAGGGGTTCGAGTTCACTTCGATGTAGGCTTTGGCCTTCGGCTCGGTGCCACTCGGACGCAGGCACACCTTCGCGGAGATGCCATCGCTGCCGGCCATGCGGAAGATCAAGAAGTTGCGTGCGGCCTTGTCGGTGTCGCCTTTGAATGGCCCCATTCGGCCGTCTTCGTCGCGGAGGTCTTCGTAGCTCGTGACGGACATGCCGCCGATTGTTTTCGGCGGCGCGGCGCGTAGCCCGTCGAGCATCCGCGTCATGTTTTGTTTGCCTTCCAGCCCGGTCATGACGATGTTGACCGTCTCGTTTTTGTAGTAGCCGAACTGCCGGTTCATGTCGTCGAGGTAATCGACCACGGTGCGCTTCTGGCGCTTCTGGAACAGCGCGAGTTCGGCGAGCAACAGCACGCCACATGCGGAGTCTTTATCGCGGAAGTGCGGCGTCGCCATCACGCCGTGGCTCTCTTCGGTGGCAATCACGAAATCTTCGGGCGTGCCGTACACGTCGCCGTAATGCCCCTGCGATTCGAGTTGCCAGACGACATCGGCGTGGTACTTAAACCCGACGAGCAAGTCGCCGATGATCTGCGCATTGAAGTGCCGCGATATCCGCGTGATCTGCCCCGTTGTCACTTCCGTCGTAATCACAATCGGCGACGCGGGCAGATCGCCTTCTGCGGCGAGGCGTGCCAACTTAAAGTGCGTCAGCAGGGCCGCAATTTCGTGCCCGTTCAGGTAACGGTAATCGCCCTTACCGTCGAAACTCGTG
>JANXNT010000133.1 GCA_025353985.1 Limnoglobus sp. | reverse complement strand
CGGAAGTTTTCTGCCCTATCCCGCAGTTCGACGCGCGGTAGCCAATTCCGCCTCGAGTATTCTGACTCTCTATTGAAGCATTTCGAGGGCCGGAGCGATTTGCCGCTGCGAGAACCGTGGGTGAATGTGCTGCTGGCAGTTCACGTCCCACGCCTCGACTGCGAACAAGATTACCCGCTCCACCTTGCCAGGGTATGTCGGATCGCGGAGTTTCTCTTCCAGCGCCGCGTCCCCTTCGACCACGCGGGCGGTGCCCCACAGTTTCACTCGCCGTTGGTTGGCGTAGTCAATTAGGAAAAGGAACGACTTCGGGTTCTCGGACAGGTTGCCGAGAGTGACGTACTGGCGGTTGCCGCCGAAGTCGGCGAAGCCGAGCGTGCGGTCATCGATCACCTGGAGAAATCCCGGTGGTCCGCCGCGATACTGGATGTACGGCTGCCCGTCAGCCGTCGCCGTGCCGAGGTAAAACATGTCCAAGTCGGCGAGAAATTCCGCCAAGTCCGGGGTGACGGTCGTCTGCCACCCGTCGCCGTGTTCCATCCGGGCGTAACTCTTGCGCGAACCCATTCGCTCCTGAATCGCCTTCACCGCCGGGGTGAAGGCGATGTCGCTAGGGACTGTTTTCATGGCGACTACGTCCTCCAAGTGGATGGTTCGGCCCGCACGCATTGGGGCGAATTGCGATTCGGTCGCCGGTGAGTTCCCACCCAGCATATACCGGGAAGCAGTCGAGTTCTCTCACCTCCTTGCCGACCGGGAACGGCCCGGATCGCCTCGCGGCCGGTAACGGAACCACTTGCCGAAGTCGGCTTTCCGCTACTTCAGCGACGTGCGACGGCCGGGCGTGAGCCACACGAGTTCGTCGCCAAGCCCGGCGGCCTCGAACGCGCTCACCACCTCATCTTTCCCTTGACTCAGGTGCGCCCAGCCTTCGTAGTGGATCGGCACGACGTGTTTCGGTTTGAACGCCCGCGCCGCCACCACCGCTTCGTCCGCCGTCATGGTGAGATGTTCCCGCCCCTTTGCGGGGATGACGGCGGCTCCCAGAAACAGCACGGCCGTGGCGACTCGGAACCGACGGGCCACCTCCCCCACGCCGTCGAACCAGACGGTATCGCCAGACAGGTAGACTGCTTCGCCGGCCCTCGCCCACTCAAGGCAGAACCCGACGACATCGCCCTGCATCGGTTCGCAGCCGGGCGGCCCGTGCCGGGCCGGGGTCGCGGTCACTGTCACCGACTCCGTCCCGTCCGCCGACCGGACGACACAGGACTCCCAGGGAGCCAGGCCGATGGCGTTGCCGCCGAGCCGTCCCGCCCCCGAAACCGTGGTCAGCACATTCGCCGCCCGTGTCAGATACGCCCGGCCCGCGTCGTCCAGATTGTCGATGTGCTGGTCGTGGGACAGCAACACCCCGTCGACGGCGGGCAGCGCGTCCGGCCCCTCCGCGGGATCGATGGTTTTCGCCAGGCTCACCGGCCCGACCGCGTAGCGGGAGCCGGCCGGGTCGAAGGTCGGATCGGTCAGGAACCGCACGTTACCAATTTCAATGAGCAAAGTCGGTCCGCCGATGTAAGTGAACAGCGGGCCGGGGGGTTGCGCGGTTGTCATACCTTTTCTCCCATGGAAATGACTTCGAGTGCAGGGGTGCCGTGCGACTCGGTGATCGGTCTCGCCGAATGTCATTTCTTGGCGGCGTGCTTGCCGAGGAAGTCGCGCATCAGCCCCGCGATCTCGTCGCCGTTCGATTCCAGGGCGAAGTGGCCGGCGTCGAGTAGATGGTAGTGCAGCGTCTTCAGGTCGCGCTTGTACGGCTCGGCCCCCTCAGCCGGGAAGATCTTGTCGTTCTTGCCCCACGCGATCAGCACCGGCGGCTGGTGCGTGCGGAAGTACTCCTGCCACTTCGGGTACAGCGGCGGGTTGCTGCCGTAGTCCAGCATCAGGTCCATTTGGATCTCGTCGTTCCCCTTGCGGTCGAGCAAGAACTGGTCGTTAGCTGCGCCGTCCGGGCTGACTAACTCCGGGTTCTTCACCCCGTGCGTGTACTGCCACTTGGTCGCGTCGTACTTGACCACGAAGCGGAGGGCGTCTCGCTTCTCCTTGCTGGTCGGCTCCTTCCAATATGCCTTGATCGGCTTCCAGAAGTCGTTATCCAGCCCCTCGTCGTAGGCATTCCCGTTCTGCACCACGATGGCGGTGATCCGCTCCGGGTGTTTGACCGCCAGGCGGTACCCGACCGGCGCGCCGTAGTCCTGCACGTACAGGGCGTAGCTCTTCAGCTCCAGCTTCTCGGTGAACTCGTCGATCACCTTCGCCAGGTTGTCGAAGGTGTAGGCGAACTTGTCGCGATCGGGCATCGAACTGTGCCCGTAGCCGGGGTAATCGGGGGCGATGACGCGGTACTTGTCCGCGAGTTTGGGGATCAGGTTGCGGAACATCTGCGAGCTGGTCGGGAAGCCATGCAGCAGCAGGATCGCGGGAGCGTCCTTCGGCCCAGCCTCGCGGTAGAAGATGTCCAGGCCGCCGACCTGAACGGTCTTGTGGTACACCTTCGGCGGATCCGCCGCGGGCTGGGCGACAGCGACGCGGTTGGAACCGAGCGTGAACAGAACGGCCGCAGCCAGCACGAGGGCCGCTGCGAACTTCGTCGAGTGAGTCATGATCTGGTCTCCTTTTTGAACGGGTTCGTTTCACCAACGCACAACAAGCGTGACGGGGTGACACCCGGAAGTGGTATAATTGTTTCGTTATCTCCGTGTTCGCATTGCGAGGGGTCGCATGGATGAGCAAAACACCACCGTTATTGTCCAGCGCTACCTGGACGAGTTGGTCGGCGACGCACCCACGGAGCCAATCGTGCGGGCGCTGCTCGACCGGGCCGTCCTCCGGTTGCACCAGTTGTGCGCGACGCTCCTCTACCGCGGCTATCCGCGGCTCACCCGCCCGCCGCTGAACATCCAATCGGACGAGATGCTCAGTGCCGTGGTCGAGCGACTGCTCAAAGCCCTGCGGGAGGCCCGCCCGGCGACCGTCCGCCAGTTCTTCGCGCTGGCCGGCCAGCATACCCGCTGGGAACTGAATGACCTGGCCCGACGCTTAGATACGCAACCCCGCGCCGCAGAGTTGCTGGAAGGGCTGGTGCCCGCCCCGCCGACTAGCGACTCCGGCCTGACCCCAGACGGCCGCCGGATGATCGAGGCGATCGACGGCCTGCCGACGGACGAGCGGGAGGCGTTCGACCTGGTCCGCATCCAAGGGCTGACGCACCCCGAGGCCGCCGAGTTGCTAGACGTGTCCCCTAAGACTGTGAAGCGGCGGCTGGATCGCGGCCTGCGGCTACTGACGGAGCAGCTAAGTGACCTCCGCCCGGACGCCCCACCCGATTCGATCTGAACCGACACGAATGGGAAACTACGATGGCCGACGATCCACGGGTACAACAGTTGCTCGACGAACTGCTCGACTCGGACGCCACGCCGGAGGCGGTGTGCTCTTCGTGTGTCGAATTACTACCGGTGGTTCGGGATCGTTGGCGGCAGATGTGCCATGCGCGTGACGAACTGGACGCACTGTTCCCGCCCGCAGCCAAACCGGGCGCAAGACAACCCGTATCGGACGCCACGGCGTTGCCGTCGATCCCCGGCTACGAGGTCGAGGTGGTCCTCGGTGTGGGTGGTATGGGCGTCGTGTTCCGCGCCCGGCACCTGCGTCTCAACCGCCTCGTCGCCATCAAGATGGCCCTCGCGGGTGGGGCCGCCGGGGCACACGAACGAACTCGGTTCCAGCGGGAAGCAGAGGCCGTCGCGGCGCTGCAGCACCCGAATGTCGTGCAAATCTACGAAGTCGGCGAGGCAGGCGGGCGGCCGTACTTCAGCATGGAATACGTCGAGGGCGGCACACTCGGGCAGCAACTCACCGGTGCCCCTCGGCTGCCGCGCGACGCTGCGGCCCTTATCGCGACACTGGCCGGGGCCGTTCACGCCGCACACGAGGGTGGCATCATCCACCGCGACCTGAAGCCCGCGAACATCTTTCTCACCGCCAATGGCACACCGAAGATCGGCGACTTCGGCCTGGCTCAACGGCTGGACGGCGAGGCTGGAGTCACGCGGTCGGGCACCGCAGTGGGGACGCCGAGTTACATGGCCCCGGAACAAGCCGGTGAGGCAACCGCCGCGGCCGGCCAATCAACGACACGAACGCGGACGGACGGGTCGGCCCTGGCGACCATCGTGTGTCATTCGACCCGGCCGGGCGGCAGGTCGGCATCACACTCCGGGACGCACTCGGTGCGGTCGGCTTGACGGCCTATGACGAGCGGATCACACCGAGTTCGTCACTCACGCAAGAACAACGGCAGGCGAGCTACTCGACGTTCCGAGACGGTAACGGATCCGAACGCCTGTTCCGGGTCCGCGACGTACGCCCGGCGGACACGCTCGAAGCGGCCCTCGCCCCAGGCGTGCGGCGGTCGTGGGAGATCTTCACCCCCACCGGCATCGACCGGTCGAAGGATCTGGACAGTCAGATCCTGTACTCGGGGCAAAACGTCGAACTCGCCTTCTTGATCGACCAAGACGGCGACCGCATCCCAGCGAACGTCGAGTTCCTCCTCGGCACCTCGGACCAGAATTCGGACACAGATGCCGACACCCTCGGGGACCGCGTCGAGGCGTTCGTCGGATGGCAGGTCGACAACGGCCCGACCGGGATCCGGCAGGTGTACTCCAGCCCAACTCTGATCGATACCGATGGACCGGCGGAAAGCCCAGCGGATCCGTTCCAGATTGATGCGAGCCGACCACGTTGGACGGATGCTGACGAAGCGCCAGGCCGACAACTCGACGAGAACGGGGACGGCATTATCGATCGGCTCGTTCCAACGGGGCCGAACGACGACGTCACTGATCCACGGAACCCGGACACGGACGGAGACGGGATCTCGGACGCGGAGGAGGTACTCGGTTACTCGATCCGACCTCGCAAGAGTGACCCGGACAAACCCCTGCCGCCGCCGATCACCACC
>JANXNT010000124.1 GCA_025353985.1 Limnoglobus sp. | reverse complement strand
CGTTCGACATGGGCACGTGAAATTTCGCTTTGTATCAGTGTCGGCACGAGTACGTTTTCGAGCACGGTGAACTGTGGTAACAGGTGATGATCCTGAAACACGAAGCCGACTTTTCGGTTGCGGAATGCGGCAATTTGCACTTCGGACAGCATGAACGGATTCTGGCCGTCGAGTTCTATTGTGCCGGAAGTCGGGCGATCGAGCGCGCCGAGAATGTGCAGAAGCGTACTTTTCCCGGAGCCGGAAGGGCCGGTAATCGCCACGGCTTCGCCGGGCTTCAACTCGAACGACACGCCGGACAGCACGGGTAATGTGCCGCTCCGGGTGATGTAGTCTTTGTGTAAATTCGTCGCAATTAGCGGCATCATCACCCTTTCGAGAAGGCACCGGGCGGGCGGGGAACATCGGCGGTGAGCGCGAGTGTGCCGAGGCCGTAGAAAGTATATTCGACGTCGGGCCGTTCATCCCAGAGGCCGCCGATGAAGCCCCCTCGCGGTAGTTCGCACGAATCGGCGTAATCGCGGATCGCAGCCAAATTCAGCTTCTTTTCCTGACCGAGTTGGAACAAAGTCCACGATGCGGTGAACGTCGAAAGCAGGTCGGCGGCGGGTATGCGGTCGTTCGCGCGGAACCCGCCTTCGAACGGCGAGGGCAGGGCCGCAAGGAAATCGCTGACCGCCAACGTCGCTTCGGGCGTCATCGCTTTCGCGATCTGCAACAACCCCACCCCGGCCGCCGTCGGGTTCGCGCCGCTGCGTTTCATCGGTGCAATTTCGACGTACCCCCCGTCGGGCCGGCATCGCGAATTCACGAACGCGACGACGTTTTCGATGTTTGGAATCGGCCGATCCAGAAGTTGCAAACAGAGCGCAACAAGAAAGCTGGTGTACGTGCTACCTGCGGGGGCACCGGGCACTTTCCCGTAACCGCCATCGGGTGTGCGGAAGGTCTCGAGCATCGCGACGACACGATCTTTCCAGTCGGCGGGCGCTTCGGCGAGAACGTCCGGGCCACCGCCGAGCGGGACGAGATACGTGCCGACGATGAGCGAGAAGAAATCGACGACGCCCGTCGAGCGGTTCATTTGTGAACGAAGAAATCCGGCGGTACGCTCGCACAGTTCCGGCGTCAGCGCTTGCATGACGGCGAGTGAACGCAGTGCGAAACCGGTGTAATACAAGTCCGAACCGCCTTCGCGGCCCGACCAGCCGCCATCCGGCCGTTGCTCGGAAATGAGGTAATCGGTGTGCCGTGCCCGTGTCTCTTCGGGGAGCTTTTCCACGCCATCGATCAGCCGAAGTGTTAGTCGCGTCAGGTACGGCAGGTCGTCGTCCGGCATCGCTCGGGTTCTTTACTGTTCGAGTTTCGCACGGACTGCAGCGGGGATTTCGATCGACTCGATATGGTCCGGCCCACCCGCGCGGCAGAACACACTCGTAATCCGACCGACCGCGATGGCATCGTCGCCACGGGTGAAATCGAAAC
>JANXNT010000098.1 GCA_025353985.1 Limnoglobus sp. | reverse complement strand
TACCGTTGCCGTTCGCAAGTTGGCTTTGAATGTCAGGCAACACACTGCTCGGGCAGCGATACGTTTTAATCGTCAGATTATTCGTCAGGTTGAGGTTGTTGACGTTCACGTAGCCGCTGTTGCCGGTGAATTGCCACTGTTTGAAAATGTTGTCCTGCTCGATGTACGGCAGGATAAACACTTTCCACGAGCTACCCCAACCGCCGCCGGTCCCATAGGGGGGTTGGTCGGTCGCAGATCCTGGGGGCATTTTGTTGTTGACGTCGTGGTAGCCGTGAATGGCTAGGCCGATTTGCTTTAGGTTGTTCGTACACTGCGAACGCGCGGCGGCCTCGCGGACCTTCTGCACGGCGGGCAACAGCAAGCCGATGAGGATCGCGATAATCGCGATCACGACGAGGAGTTCAATTAACGTGAACGCCTTTCGCACCGATTGGCGCGGGGTAAAGAACTTCATGCGACACCTCTGAGATAGGAAGGAAGTAAAATGCGGAAGCGCTCATGCCTTTGACCGCAACGATAACATACCAGCGCGCTACAGTAGCAATCAAGACAATAATATAATTTCTCACAATCAGTTCACGTTCCTGCGAGAGAAGTCGCGCTCGCGTGGAATCTCCTTTAGCAAAACACAGTGTACGGGATTGCCCGACTATCCTTTCTGTAGACAAAATTCGCGTTTCAACGGAGGACTTTGGCATGTCGCAAAAGCGTGTGGCTCTCGTTACGGGCAGCGGCAAGAAGCGGGTCGGGGCAGTCGTGGCGGAGGCACTCGCCAAGCGGGGGTATGCGATTGCGATTCACTATCGCACGTCGAAAGCCGAGGCCGACGAAACCGTGACCGCGCTGAAGTTGCACAACGTCGAGGCAGCGGCGTTTCAGGCGGATTTAGCGAACGAAGACGAAGTCGGCGCGATGGTACTCGGCATCATCGCACGATTTGGCCGCGTCGATGTCCTCGTGAATTCGGCCGCCGTATGGGAAAGCAAACCGCTCGAAAACGTCACCGCCGCCGATGTGCGAATGCACTTCGATACCAACGCGCTCGGCACGTTCCTGTGTTGCCAACATGTTGGGCTGTTGATGGTGGGGCAAACCGAAGGCGGGGTGATCGTGAACATCGGAGACTGGGCGGAAGTGCGGCCGTATTTGAACTACGCGGCATACTTCCCGAGCAAGGGGGCGGTGAGTGCGATCACGCGAAACATGGCGGTGGAACTCGGGAGCCGGAACCCGAATGTGCGCGTGAACGCGATCTTGCCGGGGCCGGTGATGTTGCCGCCAGATATGAGCGACGCGGACAGGCAATCGACCATTCAGGCGACACTCGTAAAGCGAGAAGGCACGCCAGAGCACATCGCGCTGGCGGTCCTTTCGTTCGTCGATAACGACTTCGTCACGGGTGCGTTTCTGGCGGTCGATGGCGGCCGCACCGTCTACGCACCGGAGTGAAAAACTACTTTACCGACAGCAATTTATTTTCCTTCGGGAAGGTTTCGATCGTCAGCCCCTTGAAGTGAATCTCTTGCTTGACGTTGTTCGAGTGCAGTTGCAGGCCGATGGGGGCGGCGTGGATCGTCTCGGGCTTCGGGTCGCGCCAATCGACGACGGCGGTGCCGTTGATCGCGACGCGAACGCGGTTGCCTTGGGCGAGGATTTCAATGTCGTTCCAGTCGTGCTGCTTGCCAACTTTCTTCGCCGCAGCGCCATCGACGGGCAAGCTGTTGCGGCCGAATAGATCGTACATGCCGTAGCCGGATGGGAACATCACGAGGTGCCCCGCGTAGGTGTGCTTCGTGCGATCCTTCTCCACGTCTTTGCTCTCTTTGGGTTTGCCCACTTTGCCCCAAAACGCGATGCCGGAGTGCATCTCGGATTCGACGAGTTTCGATTCGAACGTTAGGCGGAAATCGGTGTAGTTTTCCTTGGTCAGTAAGTATGTGCTGAACTTGAGCGGGTCGGTATTCTTGGCGACGATCGCGCCATCCTTCACGCTCCACAAGTCTTCGAACCCGACCCAGCCATCGAGCGTTTTGCCGTCGAACAGCTTGTGGGTTTCGGTTTTCCCTTTGAGGGGCGCGACATCGGGTGCCGTCTGCGCGAAGGCGAGACTGGCGGACAAAACGACGATCAGCGAAGCAAAGAAACGCATCGGTTCTTCCTGCACGTGGAGAGGGCGGTTGAGGCAGGGACGATCATACCACAGTGCGAAGTCGAATCAAGCAATAGTTTCCCGTCAGTCTGCAATCCCCGCTGAAATCATCCCGTTCGCCACGAATCCAAAATGTCGCGGAGGGTTTGGTCGATCTCGTAACGGGGTGCCCAACCGGTGGCTGCGCGTAACTTGCGGGTATCGGCACGGGTGATCGTGGTGTCGGCTTTGCGATCGATTTTTTGCCGCACTTCGACGCGCACTTTAGCCAAACTCACGAGGCGATCGAGGATGTCTTGCATGACGTACGTCTGCCCGCAACCAGCGTTGTATGCCTCGCCTTTCTTGCCCTTTTCGATGAGCGAGCGGAATGCGGCAACGATGTCGCGCACATCGGTGAGATCACGATGTGCAGAGAGATCGCCGGTTTCGAGGATCGGCGATTGCCGACCGGCTTCGATGGAAGCGACTTGCCTGGCGAAGTTCGCAACGGCGTAATCGGGCGATTGCCGCGGGCCGATCTGGTTGAACAACCGCACCCGCACGATGTCCAGGCCGGGGTTCAATGTCGCCTGATAGCTGTGTAAGTCGGCGGCAGCTTTACTTGCGGCATACGGGCTGGCAGGCTTCAGCACCGTGCGTTCGTCGCAATCTTGCCCGACTACGTCCGGGTCGCCGTAAATCAAACCCGTGGAAACGAACAGGATTCGCGGCCGCACCGATGTCCTGGCGATCGCATCGTAAAGCGACCGCGTGCCACCGAGATTGTCCGCCCAGCAACGGTCGGGTTCGTGGAACGATTTGCCGGTGTTGGCGTAACCGGCGAGGTGAAACACCCATTCGGGTGCGAGCCGCGTAATCAGGCTTTCGACGCCTGCACCGTCGCTGAGTTCGACGCGGTGTAGTTCGGAATTACCTTGCAGATGCAACAGATTCGCGGGCCACGTGGCGTTCCGCGACAGGCCAGCAATCGTGTGGCCCCCCTCGTTGAGGAGAGCCTCGACCAAGTGCCCGCCGACGAACCCGGTGATGCCCGTAATCAGGATGCGCATCTTAAATCCCGCGTGCCGTCACTTGGGCGGTCGAACCGGTCTTCAAGCGTTCGAGGTCGGCCTTTACCATCCGCTCGATCAGCTGCTGGAAGGTCATTTCGGGCACCCAACCGAGTTTCGTCTTGGCCTTCGTGGGGTCGCCGATCAGGAGATCGACTTCCGCCGGACGAACGAGGGCTTGATCGGTGACGACGTACTTCGTCCAATCGAGATCCGCAGCCTGGAACGCAGTTTCGACGAGCTTTTGCACGGTGTGCGTTTCGCCGGTGGCAATCACGTAATCGTCGGGCGTATCCTGTTGAAGCATCAGCCACATCGCACGCACATAGTCCCCAGCAAAGCCCCAGTCGCGCTTCGAATCGAGGTTGCCGAGGCGGAGTTCCTTCGACAGGCCGAGCTTAATGCGAGCGACGCCGTCCGTCACTTTGCGCGTCACGAATTCGCGGCCGCGGCGTTCGCTTTCGTGGTTGAACAAAATCCCGCTGACCGCGTACATGTTGTAGCTTTCGCGGTAGTTGATCGTAATCCAGTGGCCGTAAAGCTTGGCCACGCCATAAGGGCTACGCGGGTAGAACGGCGTATCTTCGCTCTGCGGCACCGCCTGCACTTTGCCGAACATTTCGCTCGATGACGCTTGATAGAAGCGAATCGTGTCTCGGCCGAGCAACTTGACCGCTTCGAGAACTCGCGTCACGCCCATTGCCGTAAACTCACCCGTTAGCACGGGTTGTTTCCAACTCGTCGGGACGAAGCTCTGTGCGGCGAGGTTGTAAACTTCGTCCGGGTTCGACACTTTAATCGTGTCGATGATCGACAGCTGATCGAGCAAATCGGCTTGGTGAAGGTGAATCTTCCCCGATAGGTGGTTGATGCGTTCGAAGGTCTCGGTACTCGCCCGACGGACGACTCCGTGGACTTCGTAGCCTTTCTCGAGAAGGAGTTCGGCCAGATAGCTACCGTCTTGCCCGGTAATGCCAGTAATCAGCGCGCGTTTCATGCCCGTTTCCTACGGAGTCTGCGTGGGTATGCCCGTTCCGGCGAATCGTCCGCATCGCCGGGAAGCTGTTATATCGGTCGGAGCCACCGCTTACCTTCGGAAAATATTCCCGACGCGGTAAGTTGCAACCGCATCGCCGATCGTTTATGATTGGCCATCTCTTCCATTGCGTAGATACTTCCACGAGTCCGACATGACCCGCCCCTCACTCGGTTGGCTGTTGCTGGTTCTCTTACTCGGTAGCCATTCCCCGGCATGGGGGCAACTTCCGGCGGCGCAACTCCAGAAAATTAAAGCGGCGACGGTTTACATCAAGGTGAGTCACGGTGACCTGATGGCCAGCGGGTCTGGTTTCGTGGTTCACTCCGCGAAGGATTACGGCTTGATCGTCACGAATCATCACGTAGTTTTGCCGCCCGAAGAACTATTACAGCAACGCCGTTTCGCATCGATCAAGACGAAAATCGAAGTCGTTTTCAACAGTGGCGAGAAGGACGAATGGGTTGCCACCGCCGAACTTCTCATTCAGAACGAGAACGACGATCTGGCGGTATTGAAAGTGAAAGCGACGAAGGCGATCCCCGAACCACTGGTGCTCGACGGGTTGGACAAAGTCCCCGAAACGACGCAGGTGTACGTCTGTGGGTTCCCGTTCGGCGATGCCTTGGCTGCGGGGACGAAGAACCCGGAAATCTCGATCGGGTTGGCGAGCGTGTCGAGCAATCGCTCCGACGATAAAGGCAACGTGATGATGGTTCAGTTGAACGGGGCATTGAATCCGGGAAACAGCGGTGGCCCCGTCATCACGCAAGATGGCAAACTCGTCGGCGTAGCCGTCAAAACCGTCCGCGCGGCTGGCATCGGGTTAGCCATCCCGCCCCGCCTCGTTCACGCGATTCTGCAAACGCAAATGATCTATGGTGGGAATCATGCGTGGCTCGGTTTCAAGCCGATGATGAACATCGAGTTCGGCACAAAGTTTTCGGACCCTTACGGCAAAATCCGCACGATCTCTGCACATTATGCACCGGCTACCGACGACAAACAGCCGGAGAACGTCTCCAAATTACCGAACGCACTCGCCGTCGATGTCGAGCGAACGGGCGAACAGGTCTTCGATGTCGTCTCGATCTTGCGTAGCCCCACGACGGAGTTTCTGTGGTATCAGATCACGTGGACCGAAACGGACGGAACCACCCATCGAACCCATGCGGAACGCATCACTTCGGAACCGCCGGTCGCTCCGAAAGTGCTGCCGAAGGTGAACCCGAAAAATCCAGCGGCCCCGAAGATGAAGCCGACGGGCATCGACAAAGGCCACGCCGGGCTGATCGGCCCCAACGGCCAGCCACTCGCACCGATTGCCACGCGAATCGGCCCGACGCCTAAAGGCCAGATCGATCTCGACGATCTGTGCCGCGATTTCGTCAAACTCCGAGGCCAGGAAGTCACTGTCGAGGTTCTCTCCCCCGGTGTGAAAGTCGCGGGGTTCGGCGATGGGCCTTCGCTTCAGTATCGCAACCGCGATCAGTTCTGGTCGCACGGGATTGACTTCACGATCGATTCCTCGTTGGTCGAAAAGATGAAGTCCCTTCCCAACGAGCCGATGCTCGCCGTGCGCATCCGGGGAACGGTGAAACCGAGCATTGCATCGCAAACGTGGGGCATCTGTGTCGTCGAGGAAGTGAACCTATTGGGCCTCAAAGGCGACATCCTCGCAACCTACAAACGAGACTCGGCATCGACCGTCGAACCGAGTGCGCCCACGTCACCGATGGCTCGAGGTTCGGGGTCCGAGCGATTCAACGAAATGAATCGCTACCGCGAATTTCGCACGAAAGCCACCGAAACGATCGGCAAAGACTACACCTTTGCGATGATTATCACCGGAGTGGTCGATCAGACGATCCGCGTCGGTACCGAAGACACCAAAGTGAAACAACTGCAAGTGACGGATCGCTTCGGAAGCCAAATTCGCTCGCCGAGTTTTTACGTGAAGTTCGACTTCGGGAAGAAGATTCTGGACGCGATGAAACTCGATGAACGGCCAAAAGTCCACGCACAAATATCGTTCCGGTCGCTGCGCGCCGACGGTTGGTCTCGCTGCGATTGTGGTGTGTCCGAGGTGGCATTCCTAGACGAAGCGTTCGAGAAACGCGGCTGGACCGCAAAGGATGAATTGCTCAACCTGACCGCGATTCCACCGGAGACGCCCGCCCCAGCACCGGTACCCGCGAAACCGGCGTACGTTCCCCCCGTTGTCGCGCCGACTCCGATTCCGAAGCCCACGCCATCGCGCCCCACGCCCCCACAACCTGCGAAATTCAACGACTTCGCGCCGATCAAAGCGCCGCCCGTCGTGGCCACACCCGTTGCGGCCACACCCGTTGCCCCCGCGAACGAGTTGATCGTCGAGGAGGGTCGCAGCGTCCAGATCGTGCTCGCGATTCTGGCTCTGCTCGCGATTCTCGCTGTGCTCGTCTGGGGCGGGATATACAACTTCCAAATGCCCGGTAAGAAGCGCATCGCGAAAGGTGCCAGCCGGAAATCGACTTCTCGACGATCTCCCGATGAGGACGAGGACGAAGAGGAAGACGATCCGCGAGATCGACGCCGTCGTCGGAATCGGGACTAGATTATGTACCGTATCGCCGCGATTCTCGTGCTTCCGTTGCTGATCTCGGCTGGGCCGGGATCGCTGGCAGATCGCGTGCGCGTGGGCAACGAAGCCGTGCGAGCGGGGAACCTCGAACTGGCGGAGCGACATTACCGGATTGCCGCCGAACGCACGACCGACCCCGGCTTAGTGGCGTTCAACAGGGCGACGATTGCTTTCGCAAGAGGCGATTTTCGCGAAGCCGAACTCGGATATTTGCGCGTGCTCGAAGACCGCGATGCGCCCGCGCCGCGCCGATTGCGTGCCACGTTCGATCGGGGCGTCTGCCTGCTGCATCGCGGGAACGACATCCCCGGACTGCGTGCCGCAATCGCCTGTTTCGAAACGGCACTCGATAGCAACCCTGCCGATGAGACTTTCCGTGCGGACGCGCAGCACAACCTCGAACTCGCGAAGATCCTCTGGAACATCGCACGGGCGAAACGACCGACACCGCCAACGCCGAACGAGCACGAAGAGCCACCCGAAAGCGAACCGCAACCGTCGCCGCGCGAGTCGCAAGCCCCAACCGAAACCACCACGACGACACAGGCGAACGCCAACCCGAGCGTGAAGCCGAACGCGAGTACCGCCCCGCAAAACGGCGACGCAAACCCCAAGCCTTCGAACAAGCAAAACCCCGGCAACGGCACGCTGCCCGTACTCGTGGATAGCAACGACGCGCAACCAATGTCCCCCGAAGATACGCACATGTACCTCGAGCAAATCCGCGAACGCCTGATTCGCGAACGCAAGCAGAACGCCCAGATGCGGGCCGGACCGGAGCGACCGAATGTGCGCGACTGGTAAGTATTTCCTTCTTCTATTCGTGCTGTTTTCATCGATCGCAGCCGCACAAGACGAACCCGATGCGAACGATGCCCCGGCGATTTTCCAGAACCGTGAGCATTTCTACAACGCGATCAGCACAGGCAATTTCACCGTAACCTGGAGCGCCACGCCAAAGGAAATCGCCGCCGATGGCGAACTGA
>JANXNT010000091.1 GCA_025353985.1 Limnoglobus sp. | reverse complement strand
GTTTCGGGTTACCCGGTTCAAACCGATACAGGAAGCCATCGGCGAGCGGAAACACAACGGACGCGCCAACGGCAACCGGCGACCCCGCGAGGCGGTCCGGCAGCGGGGCGAGGGCATCGGTTTTCGCCTTGCCTTCGACGATTTGGCGTACGCGCAGTTGCGGGATCGTTTTCTCGCCGGGTTCCTTTTCGGGAACGAGAATCCACGTCGTTTTGCCATCGAGCGAAGTCGCTGTTTTCGCCGGGGCGGTGCCGGAAACGACGGGCGGCGCGACGATCCAGGTCGGTTCGATCGGCTTCGTGGCATCGTTCGCACCGATGGCCGCTGACAACGGCAGCGCGTATGCGCCGCCGTCTTCGTCGACGAGAATCGCACCTGCCGCCGTTGGCACGGGTGGCACGTTCGGGATCGCGCCGAGTTTGCGATGCCAGCGCGGGCGGCCATCGCGGACATCGAAGGCAATCGCGCGCATGCCATCGGATTCTTCCGAACGCACGGCCACGAACGCGGTGTCGCGCCGCGCGTTCCACTGCGGCGATTGCATCGGCACACCCGATGGCACGGGCAGCCCGGCGGGTGTCACTTGCAGGCCCGTTTGTGCGGTGAAACCGAGCCGCATTCGGAATAATTTCGAACGGCTAATCGTCCAGAAGGTGTCATCGTCCGCGATGGCGATCTGCCCCGCGCTCGGGTTTTTCGCATCGACAGGCAGTTGCGGTCCGGGGATCGCGTACATCCCCGCATCCTGATTTCCCAGCTGATTCGTACCGAATAGGCCAAACGCGCCGGCATCGGTCACGACGGCGACGCGCTCGCCATCGGTATGCGGCGGGAACCAAACGTGCCCCGGCAATGAGAGCGTAGTGGTGGCCACCGGCGCGATTTCCGGCGGGCCATCGTCGACGTTGCCGCGTTCCATCGTCGTTAGCGGAAAGGCGCGCAATTTCGTTGCTTGAGTGCCGTCGTTCTGCGTCAGAATGATGTACCGGTTCGCTTTTTCCTCGCCGACGGGGCCGGTGATAATCGGTGGCACGCGCAGCGAAAGGTCGGGGTGTTCGGTCGCCAGCACTTGTACGCAACGCATCGGCAGGCGGTCGTTCTCCGCGTTGTGCGGCTCGACATCGATCGCGAATACTCGCCGCGCTTCGGCGGCCACGTAGAGCATTCCCGTACCCGGTTGACGCACCGCACCCGGCCCGATGCGTTGTCGCAGTTGAATGTGGCTCAGGCGATTTCCGCTGACTGATTCGAGTTCGATCACGGTGCCGAGTTCATCGCGAATCGGCACGTAAACCCGCGAACCGACGACGATCGGCCGACCGGCACACTCGGCTTCGAGCGGTTGATACCACCAGATTTGCCCCGTGCGCGCGAGCCGCGCCGTGAGGCCATACTTCCCGTCGATCTCGGTGGGCACAATCGCGAGTTCGCCACCGCCTTCGGCTAGCGGCATCCGAACGGGCACATCGTTGTAACGGCCAATCCGCGCCGCCCAAAGCAGCGTACCGGTGTCGGCATCGAACGCATGAAGGATGCCGCGCGCCACCGCGTAGAACGTCTCGGTAATCGCGTCGGGTGCGAGCGGGACCGTCGGTGCGGTCGACTGCCCCACGGGCGGCGCGACGAACAACAACCCACCCGAAGGATCGTTCGGGTACGGCACCGGCAGCCGCGCCACCAGCACCGGCTGAATCAGTCGGCGGAGGGCCGCTTTCGCATCGGCGATGATCTCCAAACCTTCCGAATCGGCGTCGAATCGTGCCCGTTTCAGAACGCCCGCGAAGGCCGCGATCCGCTGATCGGTGGGGTTCGTCGGCAAGTCGCGGAACGGTGCGAACACCGCCAGCCGTTCGCGTTCGCGGGCGAATTTCTTCGCCAGTTCGTCGAACAACTTACGCGGCTCGTCGAGCGCTTTCACCTCTTTGATTTTGTATTTTTCCGTCAACGGGATCAGCGAGCGCCCCTCCTCGACGGCTTTCTCTGCGCCGTCGAGTTCGTCCTGGCCGCCTGCGTTCTTGCGCTTGCCGACGTACTTTTTCAGGCGATCATCCGCATGTTCGACGATGCCATCAACGAGCTTTCGCCCCGCCTCGAAAATCTCGTGGCCAAACCCGGAGTTATCGGGCTTCGCCATCGCGTTCGAGCCGTATTCGGTCAGGAAGCCACGAAACTTGGCGATGCCGTCCGCCGGGTTATCGCGAACCGTCGTGCCCGCGACGGCACTGTGCAGTGCGGCGAGCTTCGCGAAGAACTGGTACGTCTCCTTCTTTTCGCTTACGGGGAAGTCCGTTAGCAGCTTCTCGTAGAGTTGTGCGGACTTCGCATGGTTGGACAATTTGAATTCGTCGTCGGCCTCTTTCGCCAGATACTCTTCCGCACGCAGTTCGTTTCGGTAGTACGAAACGCCCGCGTAAATCAGCACGCCGAAGATCGTCACGATCAGCCCGGCGAGGATCAAACCCCAGCGCCCGACGCCTGCGCCCGATGCTTTCGGCAAGTCGTCCGGGTCGGTGTCGCCACGGCCAATCGGGCGTTCCTTTACGGACTTTAACACCGGCACCTTCGGGGCTTCGTCTCGCCAGTCGACGACTTTCGGCCCGGCGGGGGCATCGTTCCAGTCGACCATTTTCGGGCCGGGTGGCAGGTCGTCGACGCTTTCGTCGAACAACTCGGCATCGATCACTGCGGGCTTCGGCGGCGGCTTCAGCACCGGTACCATCGGCACGCTACCCATCTCCACGACGTACGGCAACGACTCCGGTTCGGGCTTATCGAACGGCCAAACCACCACCGGTTTCGGCGGCCCTTCGACTTCCAAAATCGGCACGAAATCGTTCACCGACCCGCTGAGATACGGCAACGACGGCAACGGTGCCGACGGCAGTAATACGGGCACATCCACCGGTACGGGCGGCACTTCGGATACCGTAAAGATGTCGCGGCAATCGGGGCAACGCATCGATTTTCCCAGCAGCTCTGGCTGGAGGGTAAACCGCGATTCGCAGTGTGGGCATTCGACGGCAATCGACACGATGAATCCCCGGCGCGAGAGAAGGGGCGAACGAAGTTAATATACCCGATGCACCCATGAATGCCATCAAGAGTGGAACCACGAAACAGACGAATTCCACGAATAAGGAGAGGGAAAGTGGGAAGGCATCGCCGTGAGTGATTTCAAAATTGTGTAATTACTTTCGTGTAGTTCGTCTGTTTCGTGGTGAATTGGCCTTTAGAGTGGAACCACGAAACACACGAAATACACGAATGGGGAAGAGGAAGAGTTGACGGCGTTTCCGGTCATCTCGGTTTTGGTTCAATTAGCCGCGACGCGCAGGCTTTGCGTAGCGGAGCGCGTGGACTTCACCCATATCCAGGAATCCCCGTATCGGGGTGACGCGCACGCGCTCCGCTACGAGGACTCCGCGTCGCGGCTAATTCCGCATTCGATAAAGACAACTCGCTTAACTGACGGAGCGTAGGAACAACTCCTCCAGCGTTTCGTCGTCGCGGAGTAGCGCGCGGATTGCGACTTCGCTCAGGTCGGCCATTTTGTAGAAGTTCAAGTTCGACCAACCCGGCGGCACGGTCACGCGCCATTCGCCGTGTCCGTTGTCGGCGAGAATACTGACGCCTTCGCCTTCGAGTTCCGTGCGGAAACGCGCACCATCGCCCAAAATGCGGATCCGGAACCGGTCGTTCCGTATCGCACACAATTCCGCCACGGTGCCCTGCCCTCGCAACTGCCCGCCCGCCATAATCACGACGCGTTCGCACACCGCTTGCACATCGGCGAGTAAGTGTGTGGACAAAATGATCGACTTGCCATGTTCGACCCCGAGTTCTCGAATGAGCTTGAGCATTGCATCGCGCCCCGCCGGATCGAGGCCGCTCGTCGGTTCGTCTAAAAGCAATAACGGCGGGTCGTGGATGAGTGCCTGCGCGAGTTTTACGCGTTGTTTCATGCCTGCGGAATAGTCTTCGACGCGGCGGTATCGGGCTTCTTCGAGTTGCAAGTAACTCAGCACTTCGTGTGCACGGCGTTGGGCGTGGCGGCGTGGCATTCCGCACAATTCCCCGGCGAAACTGACGAACTCGATCCCGGTCAGGCCGGGTACGAGTGCCTCGGCTTCGGGCATGAATCCGATCTGCCGGCGTAGCTGCCAGTTGTTTGCGGCGTCACGGTCGCCACCGAGCGATTGATCGAGGACGCGACCGGTGCCGCTCGTCGGCGCGATCAAGCCCATGAATATTTTCAGCAGCGTCGATTTGCCCGCGCCGTTCGGGCCGAGCAAGCCGATGCGGCCATGCGGGAGCGATAGCGTGAGGTCGCGAATGGCCGGGAAGCCGCCGAACTCGCAACGCAGATTTTGCACTTCAATGAGCGATTGCATCCGTGCCTTGGCTTGCAGAATCAGGTGGTGTAGTCCGCGTTCAGCTTGACATATTCTTCGGTGAGATCGCAAGTGTAAAACGTGCAGGCCGCCGTGCCAAGCGTGAAGCGGAGATCGATGGTGATGTCGCGATTCGCCTTCAAGTACCCCGACACAGCCACCGCGTCGAACGGCGAAGGCCGACCGCGTTCGTAAAGCGAGAATGAGCCAACGTGCAGATACGCGATATCGGTTTCCTCGAAAGGTACACCCGCGTAACCGGCAGCGGAAACGATTCGGCCCCAGTTCGGGTCGGCACCGTAAATCGCGGTCTTCACGAGAGCACTTTCCGCAATCGCCTTCGCGATTGTTCGCGCTTCCTCGAAGTGACGGCAACCATCGACTTGCAGTTTGATGAGGTGATTCGCACCCTCCGCATCGGCGGCAATTTGCTGCGACAACGATTCGCACGCGGATGTCACCGCATCGCCAAACTCGGCGAGTGCGGCCCCACTTAGCGGCGGCCCCGTGCCATTTGCTAGCAGGAAGACCGTGTCGTTCGTGCTCGTGTGTCCTTCGACCGAGATGCAGTTAAAGGTCGTTTGCACCGATTTCGTCAGGATATCGTGGAGATCTTTCGGATCGACCGCGACATCTGAGAACAGGAAACCGAGCAT
>JANXNT010000035.1 GCA_025353985.1 Limnoglobus sp. | reverse complement strand
GGTTCGAGAACGAGCGTTTCCGCCCCTTTTATAGGGGCAACTTTGCCCGCACTTCGAGCTTGTTTTCAAGGGGTGAGTTATTTGCCATCGAGCGAACCCGTGGCACTTGCGATTATCGCTCGAATCGCGGCCTTGAGCGGTTCGGCCAGTGTCGGCCACGCGACTGGCATAATTTATGGTTGCGCGGGTTACCACAAGTTACTTGTGGCGTTCGGCTGTGATTCGATACTCGATTGATACTGGTAATCAACCGTCGTTCGACACTCGGCTTTCTGCTCGTCGGAATCGACTAAAAAACAAGCTGTATCTATCGAGTGTCGCAAGTGTCGAGTGTCGAACGCACAGGAAGTGCCCACGGACGGCCACGCGACTGGCACAGTTTGCGATTGCGCCGGGTTACCACGAGTTATTATGGTGGGGCGTTTTGTAGCACTCAGTGATACCTGCGATCAACGCTCGAATTGCGGCCTTGAACTCGATACGGTGGATACGCGGGCAGTTTTCCCCGTTCGCCTTCACATTGCGGCTTCAAGGATGGCGAGCATGGCACGGCGAATCGGTTCCGAGAGCGTCGGCCATGCAGCGATCAAACGCGACAAGTCCGGATCGTCGTTGCCCCCTTCACTTTCATCGTCACTACGCCCGGCACTACGCCCGATGGCAGGTGATAGCTGCAAAGTGTTATCGTGCAATATGTTACGAATTGGAACCGGCTGACTCTTATTCAGCGGGTCAAAGGTTCGAGCCCTTTCCGAGGCACTTGTGCAATCTACGGCAGACCGGTGCAAAACAGCGCCGGTCTGCTTCATTTCCAGGCTTTCCGCCGAACCGCCAAGAGTAGGAGCGAATTGCAATCGACCCAGCGGGCAACGCCGTGAAGGACTACCGTTTTCCTTTTCGTGTCATTCGTCTGTTTCGTGGTGGATTCCGGTCTTTTGTCGATTCGATCAGTCGGAAGAAAAAAACGAACCACGAATTACACGAATAGACAATGAGGGAAAGACCCAAGTGACGTGAAGTTGTCCTTGACGGTGATTTCGGATCATCTCGATTCCGGTTCTCCAGTTTTGGCAAAGGCACAGATGCGTCATTTCGATTTGGAAATTTTCGCTATCGAAACCGTTGTGGGCTTTGGTTTTCGGGCCTGAAAGGTCCGTTCTTATAGCCCAGGTCGGAGTGAGTGCAGCGAGCACAGGCCTGGGTGGAC
>JANXNT010001305.1 GCA_025353985.1 Limnoglobus sp. | reverse complement strand
TCCGAGGAGGTCCGCGTGCATCGCGTTCGGGCCATCGCACTGCTTCACAAAGCCGACGTCGGCCCCTTTTAACATGGCCGCGATGCGGTCGGATTGTGCGTAGTACGCGCGGGATTCGAACGCTTCCGGCGTCGTTCCCGTTTGTTCGAAAACGAGCGATATCAGTGCGAGTGCGTAGACGATCTGCCGAGGTCGCTCGGTCGGGAAGCGCGAACGCGTCCAGACGGCGAGGCCGATCAGGGTGGCGGGAATCGCGAACGCAAATGCCGCCAGCCCCGTGCGGCCCACCGCGCGAATCGCCCGGCCGCCCGGCACGTTCCGCACCCACCACCACAGCGATTCCTTCCCGCCCAGGTCGAAGCCAATTGCAAGCAGGATCAGCGCCGTCAACAATAGCGCGAGCACGTGCCGAATCGGCGTCCGAACTTCGACCGTGTGGCGATGCCGATACGCGGTGATGGCGGCCGCCAACACCAGGAACAAAAACGCGAACCCCAGGAACAAACGGCACTCCGAACCGACCGGCGATAGAAACGGCTTTAGCATCTCTTCCCAACGCGAACCCTCCGGCCCCGTTGCGATCGACGACCACGACAGCAAGTGTTCAATGCACTCGCCGTATTCGCGGCCTTGCCCCCGATTCGCTACAAAATAAGGCCAAAGAAAGCCGACACTGACGAGGAGCCAGATCGCAGCGCGACCGAGTTCGCGCCGCCGATTCGTGCGAAAAAAGCTCCGGATCGCAGTGGCCGTGCGGTTCACCCACACGCTCAGCGGCAGGAAAATTGCCAGCCCGAGCATCAGGAACCAACCGGAATTAATACACGTGACGCACTGCAAGAACGCGAACAGAATCGTGCGGTGCCACTCGCGTTCCGATGGTTGCAGCGCGAACCGCCACGCGCTCGCGATCGCGAACGGGAACCAGAAGCGCGCGATGAGCTGATGGTGGCACGTCTGCGATTGATACGCCAACCCGAACGCCCACACGAACGCCCCGGCGACCGCGAGCAGATACGGCAATCGTTCGCCATCGTTCGCGATCGGCATTCGGCGAAACACCCACGCCGCCAGCAGGAAATTCAACGACGAGACGACGATCATCCACGCTTGAAAGGCATGATCGAACGGCAGTACAACGCGCAATAGCCAATAGATCGGCGCGACGCCGAGCAAGTTTTCCGAGTAGGCGAACACGAGCTTCGTCGGGTAAAAAAATGCGGGCGACCAGAGCGTACCGATGTAGTCCGACTGGCTGACGCAGCGCCACGTATGTTCGAGCAGATAGTGGTTGAGTACGGTGTCGCCCGGATCGGATTGAATCTGGGTGAAACCGTACTGCCACGTCGGGCGGTAAGACGTGCCGAGGCCGATGGCGAGCGCCGCCAAGGTAATCGCAATGAGGGCGAATCGATTCATTCCGTACGTGATACGACCCCGCTGCG
>JANXNT010000016.1 GCA_025353985.1 Limnoglobus sp. | reverse complement strand
CGCGGACGTTGCCCGGCCAATCGTGCGACAGCAGCGCCGCCACGACTTCCTTCGTCAGCACCGGCACCGGCACTAACTTGTTCTGTTCCGCGTAGCGTTTGATGAAGAAACGAGCGAGCGGTTCGATGTCCTCACGGCGTTCGCGCAACGATGGCAGCGTGACCGGGATGACGTTCAACCGATAGTAAAGGTCTTCGCGAAAGTGCCCCTGTTCGACGAGATCTTCGAGTGCCGCATTCGTGGCGGCAATGACGCGGACATCGACCTTGATGGTCTTGCTTTCGCCGACGCGCTCGAATTCGCGTTCCTGTAACACTCGCAAGAGCTTCACCTGAAGCTTCGGCGTCATGCTGTTGATTTCATCGAGGAAAATGGTGCCGCCATGCGCGGCTTCGAACCGCCCGGTTTTGTTCTCGACCGCTCCGGTGAACGCGCCTTTGATGTGCCCGAACAGTTCGCTTTCCAGCAAGTTTTCGTGAAGTGCCCCACAGTTGACGCGGATGTATGGACCATCCGCGCGCTTGCTATGTTTATGGATCGCCTTGGCGATGACTTCCTTGCCGGTACCGGTCTCACCGATGAGCAAGATCGTGGCACCGCGCGGAGCCGCCAACCGCACGAGGCGGTAGACGCTGAGCAACGCCGGAGCCGACCCGATGATATCGGGTGACAACGGCTCGCCGTTCAGATTCGATGCTTCCACTGACTCATTCTTGGGCATCAAACACGCTTCCGGGAGAGGAAGCCGCAGGGACGCCGCCACACAATTCGGGTGACACGGAGAATGATACCGCGCGCTGCCCATAAAATCCACAGCAATTGCGTGCGAATCGGGCATTTGGAAAAAGTATTGTAAATGTTACAACTTCGCCTTTCATCGTTTACAGATAACGGCTATTCGGTATATACCACTTGGAGAAACCATGAATATCACAGTCAAATTCCACGGAATGGCTCTACCGTCGTTTGCTGCGTGGCGCAAACAGCTGATTTCCCAGCCGCCGTATGATCCGGGTATGTATGATCTAATGCGGGATGCGATGCGCGAGTGGTTTCGGAAAAGTGAAGGCCGACCGCCAGAGTGTGTCTTCTGCCCAAAAATGGATCCACCGCGATATGTGGCCCGTTTCACGTCGAGTGTTTGGGTACATTTCGTTCGCAAGTTGTCGGATCGCGGTCGGACGATGCAGATCTACATCATTGCAGTTGCAGACTCGGCTCCCGCGTGAGTGTATCGAGTTGCTCATCCGTCAAGCAGTCGTTCCAGTCGAGATCGACGTACGGCTTCATCATGTGGGTTCGCGTGACCGAATCGAGTTGTGCATACATCGTATCGGCGGCTGTCGCAGATTCGGAAAATAGAAACAAACCGAACGATTTGCCATTTGTATCGACGACGGGGAAAACCGTACATTCTGGTTCGGCCAGCGCTTTCATTCGCAGCAATTCGCTCAACAACGCCTCGCGGAACGCCTCTGGTACACCCTTCAAAAAATCGGTCGGCGATGGCAACGGCAAGGTCATCACTTGCGGCGAGCCTGCAACAGAATGTGTGAGTACGGCGTTCATGATCGATTCCGCGGAGATTGCGCCGAGGGTGAAACCAATACCATTCTATACCACATCCCTCACCCGCGAGAACTCGGGTTTCAATCCGGATTTCCACATCGCAAATCCTCGCGCTGCGATTTCACGCAACCGGGGCTTTGCCCTTCGCGCCGCCGCCGCCTTTTTTGCCGCCCTTCTTGTCGCCGCCTTCGGTG